>CAYMXF010000036.1:17310-19066 GCA_964393935.1 uncultured Planctomycetaceae bacterium | reverse complement strand
CGCGCCATGAACCAGCCGCGTCACGATACATCATCGAAATTCAACTTCGCCCGCCCCCGTTCCTTCGCTATTCGCTATTCGCCATTCGTCATTATCTCCCCCACCCCCGTTTTTGAGCCGCTATCGCCGAAAATTCACGAAATTCAGCTTTGTTCAGGCAACCTCTTTTTTTTTATTCAACAGTCGCCCGCGCGGCGTGCCGGCGGCCCGCGTTTCGGAGTTTTGGCGTTTTGGCGTTTCGTACACCCGTTTCGCCATGATTCGTTTGGTTTCACCAAACAAAGGGCAGGAGCCGACTTACTGATCACGAACCACTGACCACTAGCCGGCGCTGGTTTACTCGCCCGCCGATCATCGCTACGATGGCCAAGCCATCCAGCCCCGATCCCGGGGCGGGTGCATGGAGCGCTCAGAATGACGACGGGGCCTACGTTTGGTGATCTCGTTTGGCCGAAGGGCTCGCAAAGCCTGAACCTAGCCCGAGAGGTGGGTCTGGTCCTCGGCGGCAGCCTGCTCATCGCCCTGGGGGCGAAGCTCTCGGTACCCCTCCTGCCGGTGCCGGCGACCTTTCAGTCGTTCGCGGTCGTGCTCGTCGCGGCGGTCCTCGGCAGCCGGCGCGGCATGTTGGCGGCGTTGACATACCTTGCGGAAGGGCTCGTGGGCTTGCCGGTATTTGCAATGCCGATTGCCGGGCCGGCGTATTTCTTCGGCCCGACGGCGGGGTATTTGCTCTCGTTTCCGATCGCCGCATGGCTGGTCGGGTTCTTGGCCGAGCGCGGTTGGGACCGCAAGTTTGTCACAACCATCCTCGCCCTCGCGGCCGGGCAGGCCCTAATCCTCGCCGGCGGATTCGCATGGCTTTCCAAGTCGGTCGGCGCACACACGGCCTTCGCGACCGGCGTCGTCCCGTTTCTGTTGGGCGACGCGCTCAAGTCCGCGCTGGCCGCACTCGCGCTGCCCGCGGGCTGGCGCATCGTCGGCCGACGCGCAAGCCGAGCTTAATAATCCGTGACGCGGTACGGCTGCATCGTCGCTTTCCTTGCACTCCTGTCGGGCTGCCAGCGGGTCGGCGTGATCGAAGTCGATGTCACGTCGCAGCCGCCGAGGTTCATCGTGAATCATCACGGCTGGACCGTCCCGTTCCGGGGGCCGCGGGTCACGGAGTTTGCCATCGCCAGTGAGGAGGATGGTGCGGTCTGGGAGTTGCGATCCGCGGCGCCGCGCGGCGAGAAGGCGCGGCAGCTCGCCTTCGTCTACGGCGAAACACCCCCGAGCTTCGTTCAAGTCACGCCGGAAAAGACCGCCCGGCCCCGGCCGCTCGTTCCGGGTCGAACCTACTTCGTCGCGGCGGGCGGCCCTTCGTCGGTCTATCGGATCGTTTTTGCGCTACCGGTCGAGTACTGGACCCCGCGCCAGCCCCCTCCAACCAGCGCGCCGGTGGGCTTCCGTGCCCCGACACCAAAGGCCGATGCTGCCGACGGCAACGCAACAAGTGCGCCTTCCGAGTAGCGTTCAGCGCGCTTTCTTCCGTCGCGCTCGTCATCTCCAAGAATTTTTTTCCAAGTAACGCGTTGATCTCCTGGAAGTTAGCGGCGTTCCCGCTCGAAGATCGCTCTCACGCGCCGTCTTCGGCACGGCGTTTGCTTTATCCGACACGGGCCAAGACGCGCTGGTGCGCCTTGCGCACGCGAGGTTTGCGCGGCGACGCGCAAAGATGGAACACACATGAGAAAACGAATTGGAATACAGCGCGACG
>CAYMXF010000036.1:0-17210 GCA_964393935.1 uncultured Planctomycetaceae bacterium | reverse complement strand
GCGCCCCTCGTCCCACCCGGCATCCTGTTCTTGACTCATTGCCCGGCGGTCTGTTTGAGACGCCGGTGCACACCGACTTTTCCCAGGCATTGATCGAATTGTCCACGAGCCCGTTGGATGTCGCCGTGGATGGTGACGGCTTTCTTACCGTGCAGACGCCGGACGGCCCGCGCTACACGCGCGACGGGCGAATGACGCTCAATCGCGACGGCGAACTGCGTCACGCGTCGAGCGGCTATCCAGTGGTGGACGCCGAAGGAAAGCCGATTTTGTTGGACTCTACACAGACGTCGCGAATCAAGATCGACGAGCTAGGCCGGGTGAAGCAAGGCGAGCGCGATGCGGGGCGACTGGCGATTGTCGATTTCGCGGATCGGAGCGGGTTGGAAAAGACCGGACAGAACCTGTTTGCAGCGGATCGTGCCCGACCAATCACTGCGTCGGGCACGGTCCGGCAATTTGCGACAGAGGGCTCCGGCGCGGATCCGGTGACGTCGCTGGTGGAGATGATCGACGCGACCCGGGCGTACCAGCTCAACGCGACGATGCTGACGCTGCAGGATGAATCGCTGGGCCGGTTGGTGAACGAGTTGGGAAGAATCAGCTAATCGGGACTTGAGATAGTGGACAACGCGTAGAGACACGAGACGATGGCCATACAAGCGCTCAATACCGCCGCCACCGGCATGAAGGCAATGGACACCAAGCTCAACTTGGTGGCCAACAACCTCGCCAACATCGAGACCGTCGCCTTCAAGAAGTCGCGGGTCAATTTCGAGGACCTTTTCTATCAGACCCTTCAGGAGCCGGGCATGCGGAATGCGCTGGATCAGCCGCTGCCTTTGGGGCAGCAGATCGGTCTCGGCGTACAGCTTTCCAGCACGCAGCTCGACTTCGATCAAGGATCGCTCGATAACACGGGACAACCGCTCGACTTGGCCATTGAGGGCGAGGGCTTCTTCCAAGTGCAGGCGTACATCGACGGGCAAGAGCAAACGGTCTATACGCGTGCGGGGAATTTCACCAAGAACGCGAACGGTGAAATCGTACTGGGCAATTCGATTGGCGCACGACTTGAGCCACAATTGAGCATTCCACAGGACGCGGTGGAGATTCAGGTCGGGCAGAACGGCCTCGTCACCGTTCGGACGCAGGGCGCCCTGGAGTTCCAGGACGTGGGACAAATCGAACTCGCGCGGTTCATCAACCCGGCGGGCCTCAAGCAGCTTGGTAAAAACCTTTATCAACAGACTGACGCATCAGGACCGCCGATCACCGGCAATCCGGCGCAGGACGGACTCGGCACCGTTTTGCAATCGAACCTGGAACTGTCGAACGTCGATCCGGTCCGCGAGTTGGTGGAGTTGATCAAAACGCAGCGGGCCTTCGAGTTGAACTCACAATCGATCCAAAGCGCCGACCAGACGCTCCAAACGATTAACAACCTCAGGAGATTCTAACGCCTCGGTGAGCGCGATAACGACGGCGGAGACGTCACGATGAATGAACGACGGCATGTCAATTGGTCCTGGACGGCGATCGCCGCATTCGCGATCGCGTGCGGAACGGCGGCGGCGGGGGAAATCCGAATCTGGCCGACGGCGACGGTGACAGGCGAGTCCGTTCAATTGGAGGAACTCGCCGAATTGCGGGGGTTCGACGCGGAGTCATTCCAGCGGCTGGCTCAAATCACGATCTATAACGCGCCGTCGGCCGGCGGCGAATTGCTGGTGCGAGCGGACGACATTCGCACGGCCTTGGCCGATGCGGGTGAGGATCTATCAACGATTGCCCTGCTCGGCTCGGCGCGCTGCAGAGTCTCAAGACCACTCCCGCCGCACGAACCACGCGTACCATCCGTTCGGCCGAAGCCTAAGAATAAGATTGAGACGCCGCGCCCGGTTCGCACAGAGCGGCCCGCCGTTGAACCGCAACCTCCAACCATGCCGTCGCCCGGCACGCTGGAGTCGGCGATCCGCGATTACATCATCGCGAGCTTCCCGCAACGCGATGCCAAACTAGAGATTCGATTCAGCCCCGCCAAGGCGGAGGATCTTCGAATCTCGGGACCGGAAGCGAAGTTCGTCGTCCGTTCGCGCGATGAAAAAAAACTCGGCTTGCGGACCTTTGAGGTCGTCGTCCGTCAGGCCGGGCAGGATGATCGAACCATCCCCGTCGTTGGGGAAGTAACGCTGATCGAGGAAGTCGTCGTCGCCAAGCGGGCGATCAATCGCGGCGAGACGATTGAGGGGCGGGCGTTGAAGTTGGAGGACCGGAGGTTCACGGACCTCGCGGCCGTCGGCCTCACCGACTTGTCGGCGGCGACGGGTCAGCAATGCCGCGGTTTCCTGCGGCCGGGCGAGATGATCACGGCGGAATCCATTGAACCGCGGCCCGTGGTCGTGCGAGGCCAGCCGGTGACGATCTGGATGCGGCAAGGGACGTTGGCGATCCGCACGACCGGCAAAGCGCAGCAGTCGGGCGCGCTCGGCGATCGAATCGACGTGCTTCGAGACGGCGCGAAGCGAAAGCAGGATTTGATCGAAGCGATCGTAACCGGCCCGGGAACGGTGAGCATGGGTTCAGCGGACCAGGTGGCGCTTCGCTAGGCATGGACGGTGAAATGAAAAAGGCAGCGTTGATAATGACTTTGGGGCTGTGTCCGGCGGCCGCGGCGCTGGGACAGAGTTCGTCGCTGTTTCTTCAAAGCCAGGCGACGCAGTCGCGTCAAATGACGGCCGCGACCCAACCGGCCTCCAATGGAACGTTGAGGGCCAATGCCGGCGCGCTGATGACGCCGACGCCTTTTCGAAACGTCGCGCTCGCGCAATCGTCCTTGACGGCCATCTCGCCGGCCGAGCCGCGACTGATTCAACCGAACGACCTCATCACGGTCATCGTGCGCCATAAGCTGCGCTATCAAACCGATACACGAATGCAACAACAAAGCCGCTGGGATCTGCAGTCCAAGCTCAGCGCCTGGTTCCGCATCCATGACCGCAATCTGGTGGAGCAGGATTTTGAACGCGGTACGCCCGAGGTGGACTTCAAGAATCAGAACGATCTCAAGAATCAGGGCCGGGCGGATCGCAAGGACATCTTTGAAACCCGCGTCATGACGAAGGTGATTGACGTGAAGCCAAACGGCAATCTCATGATCGTCGGCTATGCCCATGTGAAGATCGACGACGAGGATCAGCTCATCCGGCTGACCGGCGAATGCAACAAAGAGGATATCGCGCCGGATCGCAGCATCCTGAGCGACAAGGTCTTCGCGCTGGACGTTCAGACGGAGAACGCCGGAGCGATGAAGGACGCGGCGAAACGAGGCTGGCTCAAGGGGATTCTCGACACGGCCAAGCCCTTCTAGGAAAGCGTAATGACGTTGGCGGTATTTAAACTAACGAGGCACACGGCGACGAGCTTTACGGCGGCGGTCCTTCTGCTGGCTGGCGCGCCGATCGCGCAGGCCACGCGAATCGCCGACGTGACGCACCTGCAAGGCCGTCGCAATAACCAACTCGTCGGCTACGGTCTGGTCGTCGGTCTGCCCGGTACCGGAGACGGCGGAAAATACGCCGCGTCGATCCTTCAACTCCAAACGATGCTGTCAAAGTTTGAGATTGCCGTTCCAGCATCGGCGCTGGCGGATACGAAGAACGTCGCGATCGTGATGGTGGAGGCGACGATTCCCGACAACGGCGTGCGCGAGGGCGACCGCATCGACGTGCGCGTCAATTCGAGCGGGTCATCCAAGAGCCTGATCGGCGGACATCTCGTGCCGACGCCGCTCCAAGGGCCGGGGCTCGACAGAATTTTCGCGATGGCCAGCGGGCCGATTCGATTGACCGACCCGAAGGTCAAGACCAGCGGCATCGTCTCGGTCGGCGCGACGATGGAAGCGGACGTCATCCACAACTACATCAGCGAGGACTGGCAGATTACGCTGGTCCTGGAGGACGTACACGCGAGTCATGCCCTTGCCGCCGTCATCGCGCAGATGATTAACGAAGGGGTCTCCGAGATCGGTCAGTTGCAGCGGGTCGCACTGGCGGTGGGGCCGAAAAATGTCGTCATTGAGATTCCCGAAGCCGAACGCGCGAACCCCGCTGATTTCATTGCACGGGTTGAGAATACCGAGTTGCTCATGCCGCCGGGCGAGGCGCGAGTCGTGATCAACCGCAAGACGGGGACCATCGTCATCGACGAGGAGGTGGAGATCGGCCCGGCCGTTATCTCGCACAACGGAATGTCGATCACCACGACGCCGGGGCCGCAACCAGGCGCCGCCGAGCCGCCGCTGTCGGAAACGAAATATGCGGCGTCCATCCAGGCGCCGCGGATCGACCATCGCGGAGCGCGACTGCGCGAATTGGTCGACGCGCTGAATCAGTTAAACGTGCCGTCGAAGGACATCATCGAAATCGTCGAAAACCTGCACCGGCTCGGCAAAGTCAAGGGCAAGCTGGTCATCGTGGAGTAGCGTTGTGAGTATTTTGGACGTTCAAACAAGTCTCTCGCCTCGATTGCAGTCCGCGAAGGACGCGCTGTCGACGCCGGCGATGGGCGCCAAGGCCGCCGCGCTTCGCCGGTCGGCCGGCGAGTTCGTCGGGCAAATCTTCTACGTGCCGCTTTTGCAAGAGATGCAGAAGTCAAAATTCAAAACGAAGTACCTCAGCGGCGGACGCGCCGAGGAGGCCTTCCAAGGACAGCTTGCCATGGAAATGGCGAAACGGATCGGTCGTTCAGCCAACGACCCCGTCGCGCAGCGCCTTTTCGAATCGATCGGTCATCGGTTGGGCGTGACGGGCGATGCGAAAGGCCTCGGTTCCAGCGCAGCAACGACGGTTCATGATGGAGGTGAAGCATGATCGCCGCGACGGTGACGACGCTGATCGATCGGTTGGCGGGGCTGCTTGAAGAGCTATCCGCGAGGCAAGAGTCCCTGCACTTCGTCATTCGCGGCAAGCTCGAGGCCATGCGCCGCGCGGACGTGGAGGCGATGATCGCCGCGTCGCATCGCGAAGGCGAATTGACGAACGAAGTGACGGCCCTCGACGACCAGCGACGGGAAATCGTCGGCGAGCTTTTCGATGCGATGAAGCTGACGGGTCCGGACCGCGGCCGGACGATGTCGCTTCGGACGATCGCCTCCCGATTGGACGAAACTCAGCGGCCGCGGATCGTCAAGCTCGCGAACATCTTGCGCGAGCGGATGCTCGAAGTCGCCGAGGCCAACCGGGTGGTCGAACTCGTGAGCCGGGAGATGTCGGCGTTTTTCAAGGACGTCTTCACGGCCATCGTTAGCGACGGCCACGCGCCGTTGACGTATTCCGCCGGCGGCGAAGTCGGCGCTGCAACGGGTTCGCGCGTGCTGGACGCCGTCGGATAAGCGTATGAGGAGCCGGTCGAAAAAACGGCCGGTGACGAAATGGGACTTTCTTCGGCACTGGGAATCGGACGGTCCGCCCTAGCGGCGTATCAAGCCGCTTTGCAGATCGTAGGTCAGAACATCGCTAACGCGGGCACGCCGGGCTACACGCGCGGGACGCCCTCGCTTTCGGCGGTAGCCGGCGCGGGAATCCGCGCCGGTCAGTTCGGCGGCGGGGTTTTGCTGGATGCCATCCGGCGGAACGTGAGCGAAACGCTTCAAGCGCGGCTCCGTTTGGCCGCGTCGGATCAACAGTCAGCCCAGGCGCAGCGTACGAACCTGTCGCGCGTGGAAGATATTTTCAATCCTCTCGGCGACACCAACCTCGGCACGCTGCTCGGGGACTTCTTCAAGGCCGTCGGAAACGTTCAAAACACTCCGCAGGATCCCTCGGCGCGCGGCCTGGTGGTCAATTCGGCGCAAGCGCTGGCGGAACGCATCCGCGATATCCGCGGCGAACTCGTCAACCTTCGGACGGATCTAAACTCCGGGATTGAGACCGCCGTCCTTCAGGCCGACCAAATCGCGACCAAGATCGCCGACTTGAATATCCAGATCACGGTGGCGGAGTCGGCGTCCGGCGCTGGCACGTCGCCACTCCGCGACCCACGCGACCAATTGCTTTCTCAACTCTCGGAGATCATGGGCATCACCGTGCGCGAGCAGCCCACCGGGGCGGTGAACGTCTACGTCGGCAACAACGCCCTGGTGCAGTTCGGTCAATCGTTCGGCCTCAAGGCGGAGATGGAGTATGACAGCAACGGCCTCCCCCAAATGACCGTCCGCTTCAAGCAGGATAACGGACCGGTGACCACGTCCAGCGGCCGGATCGCGGGGTTGATCGAGGCCCGGGATACTCACGCGGCGGCGCAACTGACGCGCCTGGACCAGTTGGCATCGGCGCTCATTCGCGAGGTGAACAACATCCACGCGAGCGGAAAGGGTCTGAACGGTTTTTCGAACCTGACAGGCCTGACCGGTGTGACCGATCCCTCATTGGCATTATCAACGTCGGGTAACGGCGTCGCGTTTGGCCCCCAGACAGGGTCGTTCTTCATCGACGTGAAAGATACGGCGACCGGCACGGTGACGAGGCATCAGATTCACGTCGATCTGGACGGTATTGGAAGCGATTCCTCGCTTAATTCCGTTGCGGCGGACATCTCGGCCAACGTACCGGGCGTCACGGCGACCGTGCTTTCGGACGGGCGATTACAATTGACCGCGGCGAGCGGCTCGACGTTCAGCTTCGCGGACGACACATCGAACCTCCTGGCGTCGCTGGGGATCAACACGCTGTTGACCGGCACGAACAGCGGCGACATCGGCGTCAATTCGCTCGTGTCGGCGGATCCATCGCTGATCGCGGCCGCGCAGAGCGACTTCGCGGGCGACGGAAGCAACGCCACGCGACTGGCGGGCCTGAAAGACCAAGTCATTGCCAGCCTCGGAGGCGTCTCGCTGAACGACTACAACACGGCGACGACGTCGAACATCGCGGTCAGCATCTCCAGCGCACAAAGCTCGCAGGACGCCCGGGACGTGATTTTGGATTCGCTCACGGCGCAGCGCGAAAGCCTGTCCGGCGTGAATCTGGACGAGGAGGCGGTGAACATGATCACGTATCAACGCTCGTATGAAGGCGCGGCCCAGTACATGCGCGTGGTCAATGAAATGTTGCAGACGCTTTTGACTCTCGTGAGGTAGCAGACTCGTAGGGTCGCCGCGGCGACCGTTCGCAGTGGCGGGCTGAACCCGCCCTACATAGGACGACGATGGCAGGCACGACCGGAAGTATTAGTCGCGTTTCGCAAGGCATGCAGACGCTCAGTATGCTTCGCCAGCTCCGGCAGAATACGCTGCGCCTCTTCAATGAGCAGCAGCGAATCGCCAGCGGCAAACAGCTCCTCTCCGTCGGCGACGATCCCCTGTCCGTTTCGCAGATCGCCAAGCTCCGCCAGGTTCTCGGCAATCAGGATCAGATCCTGGCCAACCTCCGGCACGCGGACGGGCAGCTTGCCGCGGCCGACTCGGCCACCGGAGATATCGCCGACCTTCTCAATCAGGCCTCCAAGATTGCCAGCGAGCAGGCCGGCAGTATTCAAAGCGCGGAAGAGCGGGCCAGCCAAGCGTCGGTGATCGACGGGCTCATCGAACAAATTCGTACCATCGGGAACCGTCAGATTCAGGGTTCGTATCTGTTCGGCGGACGCGATGTGAAACAGCCGCCATTGACGACAAACTTGGGAAGAGTGACGAGTACCGGCGACCCCGGCGAGCGGAGTACGCTCGTCGATATTGATTCAACGCTGCCTTTCAACGTTGCGGCGGCCGATTTGTTTGGTTTGCGACAAACGGTCACCGGCGGGACGGTGGACTTCAACGTTCAACTTTCAACCAATGCTCGCGTATCCGAATTGAATGGCGCCTTGGGGCAAGGTATTCGGCTCGGCGCGGTTTCGGTGACGGAGTCAGGCCCCAACATTAACTTCACAGTCGACTTTACGGGGGCCGACACGGTCGGCGATCTGATCGCGCGATTCAATGCGGCCGCCACCGCGGCGGGCAGTGCGTTGACGCTTGACATCAACCCCGCCGACGGCGCGACGCTGCGCATTTCAACGATCCCGGGCAGCGGCGTACAGGTCGGCGAAGTCGGTACGGGGACAACGGCTTCAGATTTAGGAGTCAAGAAGTCGACCGGCGCCGGCGTCAAACTGGATGGCGACAATGTCAATCGTCGCGTCAGCCTGACGACGACGTTGGCTGACTTGGCATTGGGGGGGATTTCACTGCCCAGCGGCGTAAAAATCACCAATGGCCAACAATCCGCGACGGTGTCATTCACCGGCGCGACGACGGTGCAGGACGTGCTCAACCGGCTCAACGGCGCCGGCGTCGGGATTCGTGCGTCGATCAATGACGCAGGGACCGGAATCGTCGTCGAAAATCTCCTGGCGGGGACGCCGCTGGTGATCGGCGAGAACGGCGGGACGGATGCGGCGACCCTGGGGATCAAGACCCTCGATACCGGCGTTCCGCTTTCGCGCCTCAACGGGTTTCGCGGCATTCATCCGGTCACGGGAGACGATTTCCAGATTACCAACGCCAATGGTGTTGCGTTCCAGGTCGATTTGAGCACCGCGCAGACGATCGGCGATGTAATCAATGCGATTAACGCCGCGTCCACCACCGCGGGCGCGGGTATCACCGCGAGCATTTCCGACGCCGGCGCTGGTTTGAGACTGACAGGTCCGGCAGGGCCGGGGGTCATCACGGTCGGATCACTGAATCTCTCACCGGTCGCGCAGGAATTGGGAATCCTCACCAGTGGGTCGGCGACGGTGCTGGAAGGCGCGAACGTCGGGCAGTTTTATCAAACGGGTGTTTTCAGCGCGCTGTATCGCCTGAGAGACGCCTTGTTGGCGAATAACACGTCGGAAATCACCGAGGCCGGAGCGCAACTCAGCGCGGCGCAACGGCAAGTCTCGCTTGTCGTCGGCCAAGTCGCCGCGCGATCGCAGGCGATGCAATCGCGGCTTCTACAGACCGAGGACGCCTCGAGCGCGACGACGCTTCTGTTGTCGCAGCTCACGGACGTGGATTTTACGGAGGCGGTGACGAAGTTTCAGCAGGCCCAGACGGCCTTGCAGGCCAGTCTGCTGTCGGGATCGAGATTACAGAACCTGTCGTTGTTGGACTTCCTGCAATGAACGGACCACTTGCGGGCGACGCGGGTTCGAGGATGGATCGTGCCCGCCGCGGCGGGGCCGAGCACAGCGGCACGATCGTATTTGCGGTGTCCAGCGCGACACCGGGGAGCAAGACGTGATGGTGATCGAGACGTCGCGGTTTGGTGGAATCGAGGTCGACGATCAACGATTCCTGAACTTTCCCAAGGGGCTCTTGGGGTTCCCGGACGACCGGGAGTATGCGCTGATTCAGACCGGCGAGAACAGCGCGTTCTATTGGATGCAGGCGGTGCATCGGCCGGAGCTGGCGTTCGTGATCTGCGATCCTCGGATGTTCGTGACGGATTACCGAGTGGCGATCAAGGCGGAAGACCTTACTCACATCGGCCTGACGGACACGCAGGGTTCGCAGGTGTTCGTGATCGTCAACAAGTATGAAGATCAACTCACGGCCAATCTTCAGGGTCCGTTGATTCTGAACATTGCGACGCGGGTGGGCAAGCAACTCGTGCTGTCGGACAAGCGTTTCTCGACGCGGCATGCGTTGATGAGTCTGCCGATTCGGCGCGCGGCGGTCAGCAAATCGGCGTAAGTCACGAGGATTTCGGCAAGGCGATGTGCACGGATCTATCATCCGACAGGGATTCGCTCCTCTCGCAACGGGGCGAAACGCGTCCGGATGGGGCCGGTCACATCCGTAACTGACCACCGCCGGCGGCATGAGGCCGCCCGGACGTGGCGAACAAGGAGCCAAAGGATGTTGGTTCTATCACGTCAACGCGACGAGACGATCATGATCGGCGACGACATCGAGATCACGATCGTCGACATCCGGGGCGACAAGGTCCGTCTCGGCATCACCGCCCCCACGCATATCTCCGTGCATCGCAAGGAAGTCTACGACGCGATTCAAAGGGAGAACAGGGCCGCGGCGAACATCAAGCCCGAGGATCTCCCGCCTGAGAACGGAGGATCGGCGGGATCGGGACCGCGACGCCAGGGTGGACCGCGGACAAGTTAAGGAATCGTTGCCGGCGTCGCGCGGGACTGGACGCGCCGGCGGACGAGAGCGTTCGACGCACACCCGCGAGTGGTCCGTCGAAGCTTTCAGGGAGGATATTGACATGGCTCGCATCAACACGAACTCCGCTTCGATCGTCGCCGGTCGACAGCTTGCCCGGGCGCAAGCCTCGTTACAGACGTCCCTGGAGCGGCTCTCCAGCGGACTGCGCATCAACCGCGGCGCCGACGACCCGGCCGGTCTGATCATCTCGCAGCATCTGCGGTCGGAGATTGAAGGCGTCAACCAGGCCGTCGCGAACTCGCAACGTGCCGCCAACGTGGTTGCCACGACCGAAGGCGCGCTCAACGAGGTGGCCTCCCTGCTCAACGATATTCAATCGAAGATCGTCGAGTCGGCGAACGTCGGGGCGGTTTCGGACGATGAAATTCGGGCCAATCAGCTCCAGATCGATTCCGCCATTGAGTCCATCACTAGGATCGCCAATACGACGACCTTCGGAGGGCGCAAGCTGCTCAACGGCTCGCTGGGGTATGTCACCAGCGGCATCAACGCGGCACAGATCGCCGATACGCGGATCAACAGCGTAGCCTTCGGAACGGCGAGCTACATTCCGGTCCAAGTCAACGTCATTCAATCCGCCCAGCACGGGCAGCTCGAATTCCGTACGTCGTCGATCACGGCGGCCGTGACCATCGAGCTGGCCGGCTCCGACGGCGTGACGTCGATTCCCCTGCTCTCCGGCACGACGGCCAGCGCGATCATGGCGGCGGTCAACCTTGTGCGCGATGCCACGGGCGTGAGCGCATCGCTTCGCAATGCCGCTGTGCCGGCCAGCGGAATCGTGTTATCCTCCATCGGCTACGGCAGCGCCGCCTTCGTGCAGGTCTCCGAGATCGGCGGCACGGCGACGGTCTTCGATACGGTCGATTCTTCCGGCCAAGCCACGCGCCGCGACATCGGCCGCGATGTCTCGGTCACGGTGAATGGGGCCAACGCCCTCGGCAAAGGGCTTGACGTCTTCCTCAACACGACCGGCCTGGGAATCGAAATGAGGCTCCAGGAGTCTTTCAACACGTCAGGCACGTCGTCTTTCGCCATCACCGGCGGCGGCGCGGTCTTCCAGCTCGGCGCCGGCGTGGACTCCAATCAGCAAGTCAACTTCGGCGTGCAGTCGATGGCGTCTACGCGACTGGGCAACAGATCGGTCGGTTACCTTACCGACATCACCAGCGGCGGGGGCTCTAGCCTGGTCAACGGCCAGACCGCACAGGCCGCCAAGATCATCGCGGAAGCGATCCGTCAGGTTTCCAGCATGCGCGGCCGCCTCGGGGCGTTCGAAAAGGACACGCTCGACACCAACGTCAACCAACTTCAGATCACGTTGGAAAACCTCACCTCGGCGGAGTCCAGCATCCGCGATCTCGACTTTGCCAAGGAGACGAGCAATCTCACGCGGTCACAAATCCTCGTCAGCGCGGGAACGAGCATCCTGGCGATCGCGAACCAGACGCCGCAATCCGTGTTGTCGCTATTGCGCTAACCGCGTTCCCGGCTTTCGCGTAAACGCAGAACGACGACGTTTTCTCGCGTCAGTTTCGGCGAAAGCTGATAATGATCGATGATGAATTGCGCGGCCTCGCGCGTGCCGGAGGGCCCATTGACGGCAAGGTGGGCGAGTTCCCGATGTGACGACGATCCCATCACCACCAGCGCCGGCGGAGCGGACCGAATGGCCTCCGCGAATTCGTTAGGGCTTGCGATACCGGCCTTGGCGGCCCATTCGGCTCGCAAATGGTCGGGGAACCGTGAACGGGTGGCGCGCCGTGCCGCAAGACAGACGCCCGGCAAATAGTCCCAACACTGAATGAGTTGGTCGGGCTTCGTTCTTTGGCGGATCTCGGCCCCGAGTTCTTCCATCGCCGTGGGTTTCACGACAAGTCTACCGCTTACGATTCGCGGCTGCCGCATCCAATAGACAACGCTCGCTTTGCTGAGCTGCTCCAGGACGGGATCGCCTCCGAAGTATAAGGCGATCAGTAACAGGAGCAGCCTCGAGGCCCGTCGTCGAAGCGTATCCGTCAGGCCGGTCTCCAGAACGATGGCGTCGATGAAGGCTCCGCCAAAAAGCAACATGGCGGGCAAGACGGGAAGCACATAGTGCGAACTGGGCAACGGCCCGATCGCCGCTCCGATGATCCCAAGCAACATCCAAGTTCCGAGGAACATCAGCGGCCATGGACATCCCTGTTTTGCCGGCGCGATTTCGTCCGCCGCGTTGCGGAAAGAACCGTGCTTTGCCATCGCTTGCGCAAGACTTCCTAATGCAAGCATCAACGGCAACTTCAAGAGCGGCAATTCAGATCGCTCCAGTCGCACCCACCACCATGCCACATGACCGATGCCGACCGGCTCGATCGCCAAGTAGACTCGATTCGCTGTAACGATGGCTCGCCAGGCTTCCATCAGAACGCCCTGCGACGCGAGGATGCACCCGCTCACGAGGATCACGCCGGCGCATCCGCCCGCGATTTGAATCGCTCGACGAATACCCAACCCCCGCGCCAGATTTCCCGTCAACGTGAGTCCCGCCAAGTGGATAAAGGCCGCGAGCAAAGCGGCGCATCCGTTCTGTTTCATCAGCAGGGCCATGCCGCCGCAGAATCCCGCGGCGTACCAGCACCACCCTTGATCGCGCCTCCAACCCGCCAGATACAGCGCGACGAGCCCTGTCTCGAAGACGATGAGATAAGTTTCGTTACGGTTGCCGCCGCCGAAGAATGAACTGTGCGTCAGATACACGGCGGCCAGGATGGTTATCAGAGAGGCCGCGCTTCGGCGATAAATCTTGTTGGCTGCCGCAAATATGC
Organism: uncultured Planctomycetaceae bacterium; assembly: GCA_964393935.1. Lineage (GTDB taxonomy): Bacteria > Planctomycetota > Phycisphaerae > UBA1845 > UTPLA1 > DATEMU01. Next base: position 4,196 of record CAYMXF010000036.1, on the reverse strand, counting down.
AAGCCAGCGTCATGAGCTGCGCGAGAAGGCAAAGGATGATGACCCCTCCGTAGCTTCCTCCCGACAATCGAAACCCCAACGCATTGATCCAGAACGTGCCCGGAGGTTTGTTGTCCCAGATGTCGCGATACAGCGTCGCCCCCTCGGCGAGCCTCCAGCCGTAATAGCCGAAGAGATGATCGTCCAGAATGGCGTCGTTCAGATGGGCGACAAACTGTGAAACCGCAACCAAGGGGGCGACGAAAATCGCCGTGACGAGAGCGGCGGGCCACCATGGCATGGCCCGTTCATTCGGATTCAGACTGTGCGAACTGAAACCGCTCACGACGTTGGCTTAATCGTTGCCGCCGGAAGGCCGCTGGGCGACGGCGGCGGTGAACCGTCCGGTATCGAGGAGGCTCTTGAAAGCCCTGACCGCCATAGGATCGAACTGCCGGTCGCTTTCTTCGAGGATCGCCGCAATTGCCTGCTCGGGCGGCCATGGGGGTTTATAGACACGAGCGCTGGTCAGGGCGTCGAAGACGTCGGCCAGATGAACGATCCTCGCGGGTAGCGCAATCGCCTCGCCGGCCAGCCCATCGGGATAGCCGCTGCCATCCCAATTCTCGTGGTGGCTTCTGGCGATCTGCCGGGCGATCTCAAAGAAGGGCTTTCTGGAGAGGATCCGTTCGCCGGTAATGCAGTGCAGCTTCATCTCGGCACGCTCGCCGGTGTCCAAAGGACCGGGCTTCTTGAGGATGTGGTCGGGGACCTGCATCTTGCCGACGTCGTGGAGAATCGCCGAGTAGCCGTATAGCTCGGCGATGTTCGGGGGCACGCCCATCTCCGTTGCGAGCATCCGCGTGTAGTGTTCGATCCGCCGGACGTGCGCGCCGGTGTCGGCGTCCTTGGCCTCGCTGGCCACGGCGAGCATGTAGATCGCCTCCATGTTGGCGTCGTGCAACTCGGCGGTGCGCTCGCGGACCTTGTCCTCCAGTTTTTGTGAATATCGCTTCAGCTCCAATGCTTGTTCGAGGACCGTATCGCTCAGCGTCGAGATGGTCTCGTATTCTTCAATGGCGCGAGCCTCGGCCTTCTTCTGACCGGAAATATCGATCGTCGTGATCAACCGGTAATCGGACATCGGCGCGGTAGTGCCCAGAGGACGGCCGGAGATGATGACGGGAAGCTCGCTTCCATCGGCCGCCGGCAGAAAGAACTCGCCTTCATGCGCCTGGTCGAACTCGTGCTGGCGGGTGCGGATGAAATCGATGGCCGCCTGGGACGAGTAGAGCGATTCCGTCTGACGGCCGATGAGTTGGTCGCGGGGTCGACCGAGCATCTGGCAGAGCCGGTCGTTGGCGTACTCGATTTTTCCCGAGCGATCGACGAGCAGCGCGCCGCAATTGATGGCATCGAGGAGTTGTACGAATCCCCTGATTTGACCTTCGATGGGATTGCCCACGTGGGAAGCCCTTGTAGTGGTTGCCGGAATGCCAGTCCGAGAGTTCATGCGGCGTCGCCCGAGGTCCCTGCTTCAACGATGATTATACCACGTCTGGTCGATGACGAGGCCGGCGCTTTGGTATTCGGCTCACGGATAAAACTTCCCCGTCATCCGTTGGTAGGTCGGGTCCTCAAAGAAGCGCCACGAATTGTTCGATGCTGAGCCCAGCCATTCGGATCAGTGATCTTAAGGTACCTGGCGCAAGTTCACGATGTTGGGGGACGGACAAGCTCGCGATGTGGCCCATCTTTAGCATCACAACGTGGCTGCCGCGCTGCCGGTCGACGTGCCAGCCGGCTTTCTCGAACGCCTTCACGGCCTCCTTGCCGGAGACGACGGGTAAACGCGGCATCAGATGGCTACCTCAACCTCGCGAGTAGCTACCGTGAGGGGCATGCCGTTGGCGGCTCGTGCCTCCAGACAAAGCTGAATCGCCTCGCGGATGTTGGCCAGCGCTTCGTCCTCGGTTTTGCCCTGCGAGACACAACCTGGAATAGCAGGACATTCAGCCACGATCATTCCGGTTTCGTCTTGATCGAGATTAACGATGAATCGCATGGTACTCCTATCTGAAATTCCTCTTCATTATATCGATGCTTTCCACAATTATTAAGTTCATGTAATCATCACTCAGTCGTTTTAGGACCTTATGGCGTGGCTCACGGATAAAACTTCCCCATCATCCTTGGGAACGGGATCGTCTCGCGGATGTGTTTGAGGCCGCAGAGCCAGGCGAGCGTTCGCTCGACGCCCAGGCCGAAGCCGCCGTGGGGAACGGTGCCGTAGCGGCGAAGGTCGAAGTACCACTCGTAGTCGGCCGGATTCAACTCGTCCTCCTTGACACGTTCCAACAGCACCTTCAAATCATCCTCGCGCTGCGAGCCGCCGATGATCTCGCCATAGCCGTCGGGGGCGAGCAGATCGACGTTGTTCACCCGCGTCGGGTCCTGTTCGTTTCGCTTCATGTAGAACGCCTTGCACGCCTTGGGGTAGTGCGTGACGAAGATGGGCCGGTCATGCAGCCGGCTGATGATCGTCTCGTCGCTTCCGCCCAGGTCGCCGCCGGGGTCGAAATTTGCCGCGAGCTGGATGTGGTGCGGGATGTTCTCGACCTCGACCTCCAGGTCGGCCAGTTCCTCGCGCAATTCGTGAATCTCCGCGACGAGCTTATCCTTCTCCCACTGCTTGACGCCGAGACCCTTTTCCTTGGCCTCCTTCCCGGCCATCGATTTTTTTACCTCCTCGATGCGAGCGGTCTTCGCGGCCAGGTCCTTCTCCAATAGCTCCCGAGCCTTGGGCCCACGGAGAAGGTCGGCCGCCTCGGCGTGTTTGAGGCGATGGAAGGGTTTTTTGATCTTTTCCAGTTGGGCAATGTCGCGGCCGAGGAACTCCAGGTCGGCGCGATGGTCGCGGAGGACACGTTCGACGATCGAGCAGACGAAGTCCTCGGCGACGACGATGACCGCGTCCAGGTCGGCGTAAGCGATCTCCGGCTCGACCATCCAAAACTCGGTGAGATGTCGACGGGTCTTGCTCTTCTCCGCCCGGAACGTCGGTCCGAAGCAATAGACCTTGCCGAAGGCCATGCAGGCGGCCTCGACGTAAAGCTGGCCGGTCTGCGCGAGATAGACCGGCTCGCCGAAGTAGTCGACTTGGAAAAGCGTCTGCGCGCCTTCGCCGGCGGCGGGGGCGAAGATCGGCGTGTCGATGAGCGTGTAGCCGTTGCGGTTGAAGTAGCCGCGGATTTCGTCAACCAGTGTGTGGCGGATGCGAAGGATGTGCCACTGCCTCCGCGAGCGGAAATGCAGGTGGCGGTATTTCATCAGGAACTCGATGCCGTGCGGCTTTGGTGTGATCGGGAAGTCCACGCTTTCGCCGACGACTTCGAGGGCCGTCACGTCGAGTTCATGACCGCCGACCTGTTTAGGGTCCGCGCGAACCGTGCCGGTGACGCGGATCGAAGATTCCTGTCCCAGCCGCCGGGCGGTCTCGAAGAAGGACTCGGTCTTCTCATTCTTGCTCACGACGCACTGGCACAAGCCGCTCCCGTCACGAGTGACGAGAAACGCGATCTTGCCCGAGTCCCGGCGGTTGTAGAGCCAGCCTTGTAGAGTGACGGTCTGGCCGACGTGTTGGTGGAGGTCCTTGATGGTAACGATCATGCGATCTCCCTATGGGTGTTTTCGCGAAGTGGAATTGTAACGGGGAAGGCCGCCGATCCGAAGCGCGAACCGCAAGTGGTGTTTGTACCGCGTCGGAGGCGCCGCTTGCAATTCATGAGTTGGATTCGTAAACGCCGCATCGACCCTGAGGCCGGCGGGACGCGACGTGAGCAGATCGCATGTTGAAGAAGCGGATCAGCACGGCCAGTTCGGGATCGTGTCGACCAGCGACTGAATGTCCAATGCATCGATGTCGGTATCGCCGTTCACGTCCGACCGGGAAACGTGGCCGGGATCGGTGTCGAGGTCGAGCAGCACATTCACGAACGTGTCGATATCCGTCAGGTCGCAGTCGCAGTCGCCTTCAATGTCGCCCGCCGGCAGAGGTGTGACGGACAACGTCGCGGTGTCGCTGACCAGAGACGAACCGCATTGATCAGTGATCGTGCAGACGTAGGCGCCGTTGTCATGGCAGGTGACATTTTGGAGTTGAAGGGTCGCGCTGTTGCCCCCTATGGGGTTGCTGTTTTTCGTCCAGGCATAGGTGG
>CAYMXF010000035.1:16207-19356 GCA_964393935.1 uncultured Planctomycetaceae bacterium | reverse complement strand
TGGGCGTGGTCTTCAGCGTGTTCACCGTGTTGTTCCTTCAGGGCGGGCTGGCGCTGGCGGCTTATGGTTTCGCGGGGGCAATCCCGGAGATTTCGATGGAACTGATGAACATCGTGGGCGGCGTTTTGCTTCTTGCGACGGCGCTGATGATCCTGGAGGTCAAGAAGATGCCGGTGGCGAACATGCTGCCGGCCATCTTCCTGCCGCCGGTCGTCGTGTGGCTCGTCGAGCGGGCTTCGCCGGGGACACTGCTTCTCTAGGTTCACAGCCGAAGGCGGCTGTGCTACAACGAGGGCGGCTTTGCTACAGCACTGGACCGAAGAGCCGTCGTCGGTTTAACTGCGCAGTCTAGCCAGGAGTTACGCCGACGACATGAATTGGCAAGGCTGGTTTACGCTCGTTTTGCTCGTGGTGATGCTCTACGGGCTGATGCGCCGCGCGCACCTGGCGGACGTCATCTTTCTTGGCGGGCTCACGCTGCTCGCACTGTTTGGGATCATCACGCCGACGGAAGCGTTGTCGGGCTTTTCCAACCCGGCGATGCTGACGGTGGCGGCCCTGTTCGTCGTAGCGGCGGGTCTGCGCGAGAGCGGGGCGCTGGACAATCTGGCCCGACGGATGCTTGGACATCCCCAGGGCGAGCGCCGCGCGCTGACTCGGCTGCTCGTACCGATCGCGGGGATGTCGGCGTTTTTGAACAACACGACGATCGTGGCGATGGGGATGCCGGTCGTGGTGGATTGGTGCCGAAAGCATCGTCAATCCGCCTCGCGCTATCTCATGCCCTTGAGCTATGCGACGGTGGCCGGCGGGCTTTGCACGTTGATCGGGACGAGCACCAATCTGGTCGTCCACGGGCTCATGCTGGACAGCCCCGACACCCGTCATATCGGGATGGGGTTTTTTGAGATCGGGTACGTGGGTTTGCCCATCACGATCGTCGTGCTTCTTTACTTGATCTTCGTCGCGCCGCGATTGCTGCCTCATCGGCAGGAGCTGTTAGAGCAATTGGGCGAATCGCGGCGGGAATACATGATCGAGATGCTCGTCGAGCCGACGTGTCCGTTCGTAGGGCAGTCGGTGCAGGCGGCGGGGCTGCGGCAACTCCCGGGTTTGTTTCTCGTGGAGATCGAACGCGGCGGGCAGATCCTCTCGCCGGTGGGACCCGACGAACGATTGGAAAGCGACGATCATCTGGTCTTCGTGGGCGTGGTCAGCACCATTATCGATTTGCAGAAGATCAAAGGACTTGTTCCGATCGAGGAGCAGGGGCGGACGTCGCTCATCGACCGGCTAGGGCGCCGGCTGTGCGAGACGGTCATCAGCCCGGCGAGTCCGCTCGTGGGGCGAAGCATCCGCGGGGCCAATTTCCGCACGGTGTACGACGCGGCGGTGATCGCGGTACACCGCAGCGGCGAGCGGCTCCAGGGCAAGATCGGCAACATTGTTCTTCGGCCGGGGGACACCCTGCTGTTGCAGACGGCGACGGGCTTCATGCGGGCGCATCGCAACAATCCGGACTTTTATCTGGTGAGCGAGGTCGGCGAGTCGTCGCCGGTGCGCCATGAGAAGTCGACGATCGCGCTCGTAGTTCTGGGCTTGATGATCGTGATGATGGGGCTCCCCGACATTCTGGAGTGGATGGGAAAAGGGGGAAAGCTGGCGCAGACGCTGGATAAAAGCCGCGTGTTCTTCGCGTTCGCGGCGGCGGGGCTGATGGTGATCGGCCGGTGCGTCGCCCCCTCGGCCGCGCGTCGGAACGTTCAGTGGGACGTGTTGTACGTCATCGCCGCGTCGTTCGGGGTGTCTCGGGCGCTGGAGAACAGCGGAGCCGCGAAATACATTGTTGACTTGTTCATGCCGGTGGTGACGCCGTTCGGCGCGACGGCGGCGATCGCCGCGGTGTATTTGATCACCAATGTGTTGACGGAGTTCCTGACGAATAACGCGGCGGCTGCTTTGATCTTTCCCATCGCCGTGTGGACGGCGAAAGAAATGCACATCGATCCTCGACCGCTGATCATGGCGGTGACCATCGCCGCCTCGGCTGCCTATTCGACGCCGATCGGCTATCAGACGAACATGATGGTTTTCGGTCCCGGCGGGTACCGGTTTTCCGACTTCGTAAAAGTCGGTTTGCCGCTCAACATCCTTTGCTTCATCGTAAGCATGCTTCTGATCCCTCGAATTTGGCCGGTGGGTTGAGATGGAATGACGAATAGCGAATAGCGAATGGCGAATGACGGAACCGATCAGCGCCGCGCTCGTCGAGCCGCCAAAGCTCTTGCGCTCGTATTGCTCTTAGGGATCGCGCGGGCGGCGTATCTGCAACATCCCTGGCCGGTGCATGGCGATGAGACAGGCTTCGTCGAAGCGATTGGATTTCCCGCGCAGTATCCGGTGCATCATCCGGGTTATCCGTTGTGGGTCGCGATGGGCACGGCGCTTCACGCGTTGGGATTTTCGCCGTATGCCTCTTATCAAGCGTGGTCGGTCGTCGCATCGGTTTTGGCGCCGGCGCTGCTCTATGTCGGGCTCGGCCGGCTTGTGCGCGACGGTCTCGCGTGGTGGACGGCCCTGGCCTTCGGCGTCAGTCCGCTGATGTGGTTCGCGGGCACGACGGCGCTCAACTATACGGCGGGTTGCTGCGTCGGAATGGTCGTGGTCGGGCTGTGCCATCGGGCGCTCGGTGAAGCGCGAACGCGCCCACTGTCGGCGGCGGCGATGGCGACGGCGGTCGGGCTTTGCCTTCGCGCGGACTTGCTGTTGACCGTGGGACCGATGATCGCGTTCGTCGCCTGGCGCCTGCGAGCGATCGGCGGTCTCAAGGCGATGCTCATTCTCACAGCGGGAGTCGTGCTCTTAGCGAGTGCGACGGCGGTGATCTACGGGAGAGCGGATCCGCGCCTGCCGGCGCCGCAATTGAGCCATACACTCAACGTCGTTTTTGGCACGAGCGTTTTTCGGCTCGGGTGGGTGGACGGCTTGGCTCGCAACGCGGTCAAGCTTGGGGTGAACCTCATTTGGCATTTGGGTGCGGCGGTATTGCTGCTTCCCGTCGCGATCCTTCACAACGGTCGGGGAGCGAAACACGATACGCGCATTCTCCTCCTCTTGTGGTGGTTTCCGACGGCGGCGTTTCTGCTGCT
>CAYMXF010000035.1:0-16107 GCA_964393935.1 uncultured Planctomycetaceae bacterium | reverse complement strand
TTTGTCGCCATCCTGCTCAAAGAGTTTTCCCATATCCGGCGCGACCGCGGGACGATCTTCTTTGCTTTCCTCGTTCCGGCGCTTCAGCTCACTATTTTCGGCTATGCGATCGATGTGACGATCGAGCATATCCCGCTCGTCGTGATGGACCTCGACGGCCATCAAGAGAGCCGGCGGCTGGTGGAGGCGTTGGAGGCATCGCGGACGTTTCGGATCAGCGAGAGAGTGACGGACGCGGACGCGTTTCAACGGGCGCTCACGTCCGGGCGAGCGAAGGCGGGCGTGCTCATTCCCGCAAGATATACCGAGCGGCTGCTTCGGCGCGAGCAGGCGCAGGTACAGGTGCTCATCGACGGGAGCGACTCGCAGGTCGCCACGACGGCGCTGACGACGGTGAACCTGCTCGCGCTGCAGCTTTCGATCGGCAAGGCGCGGGCGATGGGCGAAATGTTGCAGGTGGGGCCGGCGCGCGACGAACGCGGGGAGTTCGTCCCGCCGATCGAGGCGCGGGCACGGCTGCTCTTCAACCCGAACCTGGAGAGTTCGCATTTCTTCGTGCCGGGGTTGATCGCGATCATCATGCAGCTCGTGCTCGTTTTTCTGACGAGTTTTTCCATCGTGAAGGAGCGGGAGCATGGGACGCTGGAGCAGCTTTTCGTGACGCCGGTGGGCCGCGCCGGGCTGATGTTCGGCAAGCTCGTGCCCTACGCGCTCATGGCGTTCGGCGAACTACTCGTCGTGCTGACGCTGATGACGGCGGTCTTTGGCGTACCGATTAACGGGAGCCTGACGCTGCTCTTGGCGCTGTCGTGGATTTTCATCGTGACGGCGCTGGGGCTGGGGCTTTTGCTTTCGACGCTGGCCAAGACGCAGCTTCAAGCGATGCAGTTTTCGTTTCTGGTGATGCTGCCGTCGGTGCTCTTGTCGGGGTTCATGTTTCCGCGGTCGGAGATGCCGAGGGTGTTGTATTGGATCGGTTTCGCGCTTCCGGTGACGTACTTCATCGAGATTCTTCGCGGCGTGATACTGCGGGCGGCGGATGTGGTCGATCTCGTCCCACACGTCATCGGGTTGGCGATCGTCGGCGCGGCGATTCTCTCCGCGAGCATCCTGCGGTTCCGCAAACAGCTTGACTAGGTCGGCCGCCGGTCTCAAATTATCGCGAGCCGCCTGCGGAAGCGGACAGAATAATTGAATGACCCCTTTGATTTCGTGCTAGAAAAACTGAATGTCCCCTTTGATTTTTCCTCACATGGGGATCGGGAACGCGATACATGGTGGCGTTGTCGGGGGTTCTAGGGTCCCAGGCTAGCACGATAGTGGATGGGCCATTTACCCACCGAGGATTTTGGCTTTACAGAATAGAAGGACGGCGACAGTAGCGATGGTGACCGCAAAGAGCGCCATATTTCCATGAGCATAAAAACACAAAGATTTCTAGGACAAGCTGCTGTGATAATCGGTTTGGTGCTAATTCTCATTAGTTTTTCGATTGAGCGTTGGTATCAATCTCTTTCAAGATCACTTGGTGTACTAGGCACGTTTACGGCATTCTCCGGTGTCATGTTACTGCGCCGCGTTCGTCTGAAAACCTTCCGCGAGATACTACTGAGCGGAGCAAGGATATGTCCCAAATGCGGATACGACCTGCGCGGCCACCAGGATTGTGGCATTTGTCCGGAGTGTGGTCAGACTTTCGACCCGGTTTCGCTTCACAAGGACTGGCACGCTGCCTGTGGAGGAAAGAACGAAAAATAGGTACCGCATTTCAAGTGAATCCATTGCGACACAAGTGGTGAACTGGGCACCATTAAGGACCCGGTCGATCGCGTGTGGATGCTGCTGTACTACGATGAGAACGCCCCGCCGGATTACATCAGCCCCAACGGAGCAGGGTTCTTCGCGGCGTGATCCTGCGGGCGGCGGACGTGGTCGATCTCGTCCCGCACGTCATCGGGCTGGCGATCGTCGGCGCGGCGATCCTCTCGGCGAGCATCTTGCGGTTCCGCAAGCAGCTCGATTGAGCGCGGGAATGATCAGAGCCGCGACCGTTTGGGAGCGCCGGGTAATGCCGGAGTGAGGAACTCGCGTCGACTGCACACAATCTCCCGTCTACGACGTGCGGGAAGATGTAAGCACCGTGTGGGATCGGAGCATTGCCGCAGGCGGAGAATCCCGCGGCGCTCTCTTACGGTCGCGGCTCTGATCGGACAGCCACGTTTTAGAACAGCGGGTAGATGAACGGGGCGGCGCCGGTGGAGCCGAGGGCGATGAGAACGCCGATGCCGACGATGGCGAGCAGGATGGGTAGGAGCCACCACTTCTTGTTGTGCTTCAGGAAGTCGATGAACTCGGCGACGATGCCGATGCGGGCGGTGCCGGCTTCCTGGTTGAATTCGTTTTGATCGTGGGGGTCGTTGGCAGCCATGGGGCGTCCTCTATATTACAGTGGTGGGCACGGCCCACCCTACGATTTTCCATTACGGGCCGGAGGCCCATGCTACCCTAAAACTGACGGAAGTAGCGTTTCACGCTTGTCGTCGGAGCGCGCTCGATCCAGTATGTCGGCGCGCCGTCATCAAACCGGCGGGTCATCGTATCGCGGCCGAGCAGCTTGAAAAGGAGGGCGACCGGCGTAAATACAACGAAAAAGATCGCGGCCATGATGATCGGACCGACGACGATGCCGATGGGGAACGTGGCGACGAGGGCGATCAAATAGACCGGGCGGATCAACTCGGAGGCGCCGATGGCCCCCAGGGCGAAAAAGGTGGCGAGCGCAACAAAGGCCCAACGATTCGGGCCGGCCAGATGGGCATAGAACGCCGCGGACAGCGCCGCGAAGACGACGGCTCCGATGACGCCGTACTTTTTCTGTGGCCGAGGAACACCCTTGAGCGTGGCGCCTATCGCGCAAAGTACGGCGATGGCGGCCATGATCTGCCAGGAGAACAGGCGATCCGCATAGCGGGCGACGGCGCCTATTTCGGCGATTTTCCCCACGGCCAGGATGCCGAACACGATCATACCGATCGTGCCGAAGACCCGAAGGTCCTTTCGCTGGACATTCCAATTGGTTTCGATGATCGCCATAGTCGCTAATCCAGCTCGAATTCCTTGAGGTAATCCTCGAATTCGATTTCCTTGGCGCCCGGCTGCTCGTCCTTGAGGAGGACAATATTCTCCATGACCAGCACGTCCATGTTGGTGAACTTGAAGCAGCGGTAGGCGTTCTCCGGGTAGCAGACGATCGGCTCGCCGCGGACGTTGAAGCTGGTGTTGATGATGACCGGGCAACCGGTCTTGTCCCTGAAGCGTTTCATAATGTAGTAGAGCCGGCCGTGCCGTTCCTCATCGACGGTCTGCACGCGGGCGGAGTAGTCGACGTGGGTGATGCCGGGAACGACGGACCGGATTTGCTTGAGCTTCTCGATTCCGAACAAGCCGTTGTCGGTGTGCGGCGTGCGCTTGTCCTGGCGGACCGGGGCGACGAGGAGCATGTAGGGGCTGTCCTCGTTGGGGCGCATCTCGAAGTATTCGTGTACATGCTCGCGGAGGACGCAGGGGGCGAAGGGCCGGAAGCTCTCGCGGAACTTGATCTTGAGGTTCATGATCGACTGCATCGCCGTGCTGCGCGCGTCGCCGATGATGCTGCGACAACCCAACGCCCGCGGGCCGAACTCCATGCGGCCCTGGAACAGGCCGATGACTTTTTCCTGGGCCATGAGGTCGGCGACTTTCTCGATCAGGGCGTTTTCGTCGGTGTAGTGGTGATACTTCGCGCCGATCGAATCGAGATAGCGCTTGATCTCCACGTCGCTGTAACGCGGACCGAGCAGGCTGGCGCGCTGCTTGTCGCGGCGATTGTCGCTTTCACGCTTGTGGCCGAGCAATTGGTACCAGACGAAGAGCGCCGCGCCGAGCGCGCCGCCCGCGTCGCCGGCCGCGGGTTGGATGAAGAGTTGGTCGAAGCAGCCGTCGCGGAGGATTGCGCCGTTGCCGACGCAGTTGAGGGCGACGCCGCCGGCGAGGCAGAGGTTCTTCATGCCGGTGAGTTTCCGCACGTGGCGGGAGATTTTGAGCATGATCTCCTCGGTCACCATTTGAACGCTGGCCGCCAAATCCATTTCGCGCTGAGTGACGAGCGACTCGCTCTTTCGCGGCGGTCCGCCGAAGAGCTTGGCGAACTTGTCGTTCGTCATGGTCAGCCCTTCGCAGTAGTTGAAGTAGTTCATGTTCATCCGGAAGGAGCCGTCGTCCTTGATGTGGATGAGGTGCTTGCGGATGAGATCGGCGTATTGAGGCTCGCCATAGGGAGCCAGGCCCATCAGCTTGTATTCGCCGGAGTTGACTTTGAAACCGGTGAAGTAGGTGAAGGCCGAGTAGAGCATTCCCAGCGAGTGCGGGAAGTGCAGCTCGTGGGACAGGTTGATCTTGTTGCCCTTGCCCGAGCCGAAGCTCGCGGTGGCCCATTCGCCGACGCCGTCAAGGGTGATGATGGCGGCTTCGTCGAACGGCGACGGGAAAAACGCGCTCGCCGCGTGGGATTCGTGGTGCTCGGTGAAGATGTAGCGGCCTTTGTAGGCTCCCTTGAGCGCCGCGTCCATTTCGCGCGGCAGATGCAGCTTTTGCTTCGTCCACAGCGGCATGGCCTCGCGAAAGGACGCGAAGCCGCGCGGGGCGTAGGCCAGGTAGGTCTCCAGCAGGCGCTCGAACTTCAGGAGCGGCTTGTCGTAGAAGGCGACGTGGTCGAGTTCCTCGGGTTGCAGGCCGGCCTCTTTCAGGCAGAACTCGACGGCCTTGACGGGGAAACGATAGTCGTGCTTCTTTCGCGTGAACCTTTCTTCCTGCGCAGCGGCGACGATCTCGCCGTCCCGAACGAGGCAAGCGGCGCTATCGTGGTAAAAGGCGGAGATGCCAAGAATATTCACACGGCTTGCTCCAGCGTCGAATAATAGACGCAACACGAAGCCTGTCGATCATGCAGTCATGCCGCGCGTCTGATTCGCTTTGCGGTACATCCGAGCCTGCGTCCAGGCACGAGCAAATACGCGATTCTCGCCGTCGTTTCGGGCAGGTTCAATACGATTGCGGCAGGGGCGGGATGCCCCCCAGGACCCAGCTCGCCCTAGAAGACCGTGTAAATGAACGGCGCCACGCCGCTACTCGAAAGAACCATCATCACACCGAAGGCCACCAAAATCAGAATTAACGGAATCATCCACCATTTCCTGTTCGACCGGACCATGTGGATGAACTCGCCGATGAACGAACCGCGCTTCATCTCGCCATGGCGTGCGAATTCATTCGTCCGTTTCGAATTTTTTTCCTGACCACTCATACAAAACCCTTCTGCCGCGCCCTGCGGCCTTCGTCACGATTGGCGATAATAGCTCACGGGATCCGTGCGTTGATCGTGCGGTTGCCAGTATGAATTTACGTTTGGCTTCTTGAGCAACAAGGGATCCCGGCCGATCAGCCTGAATAATAAACCCAGCGGCGTAAGCATCAGGTAGAAGATCACCCGTAGGAAAACGTGCGACACGACGAACCCGATCGGCATCGTGAGTCCCATCAGCAGCACATAGACCGGTCGGACCGCTGGGGGAATGGCCAGCCCCAGGCCACATACGAACACTCCAACGGCCGACAGGGTCCAAAACAGTTGACTTTGCCAAACGGTCGCCAACGGGTGGCCCTTCAAATGAATCATGAGCCCGACAAAAGCGAAGCCCGGCACGCACGCAAGGGCGAATTGCCGCAGTTGTTTTTTGTCGGGATACCAATTAGCGGCCAGCATGGTCAGCCTTTCTTTCGTCCAATCATGATGTAGAAGCCGCCCTCGCGCGAACCGGTAAAAAAGAGCTTCAACTGGGCCAGGGCCCGGTCGATCGTCGTACCGCGCGGGCACGGCTTGAACAACGCCTCATTGTCGGTGAACTGGTCCCAGGGCCGCGTCTTGGGGACGGCGTTCACGAATTCAAAACCGTCGTCGTCAAACCAGTCGAGCACCTCGCCCATGGTGTGCTTGGACTCGTGCGGGTGCATGTACTGATCCATGAACCACGCATCCTGTTTGCCAGCGCTCATCTTCGTCGTTCGCAGATAGGGATCGAGCCATTTGAAGTGACCGCCGGTGAGGTTGAAAATGACGCGGCGCGTATCGAGGATCAAGCGGCCATAGGTATTGTAGAGACCGATGACGATGTGGCCGCCGGGTTTGACCAGGCGGGCAATGCTTCGGAAGCCGCCTCGCGGATCGCTGGTGTGGTGCAGCACGCCGTTGCAGAGCACGACGTCGAATTGTCCGGGCTTCAGGGCCGGCTTGAACAAGTTCATCTGCATGAAGCGGACGCGCGACAGGCCCTGCGCGCGGCGGAAGGTCTCGGCGAGCCGCAGCGAGTTCAGGCACAGGTCGGTGCCGATCACGGTGCGGCAGCCGATGGCGAGAAAGTTCGACAACTGCCCCGTACCGCAACCGACCTCGAGCACCTTGGCGTTGTAGGGGATCTGCTCGCCGAGCAGCTTGCCATAGACGCCTTTGCGCGATTTTGAGATCAACGAACGCAGATTGTCGTGATCGTCGTAGTTCGGGAAGGGGTGCTCTTCGTAGAAGCTCTTGACCTTTTCGGTGACGTCTCCGTCGGTCTTCTCGTGGTCAACATAGAGCTGCCAAATGCCGTCGTTGTCCTTGAACGAGGCGGCGCACTTCGAGCACGTCGCAGAACGGCCATCGGACGAAAGCGAACCGCCACAGGCCGGACAGGACCATGCCTGCTCCAGCGCCGGATCGCTCTCGGCGCCGTTGTTACCGTTGCGATGGCGGGCCTCGCGATTGGCCCGTTGATCGGCCTTGACCAGCATCGCGTTCTCGAGCACGAGGACGTCGATGTCGGACTGCATGAAGGTGTTGTAGGCCTCTTGCGGGCGATTGATGATCGGTTCCCAACTGAGGTTGAAGCTGGTGTTGACGATGACCGGGCAGCCCGTGATTTCGTTGAAACGGGACATGAGCTTTCGCAGCTTGGGATGGCGCGTGTCGTCCACCGTTTGCACGCGGGCGGAATAGTCCACGTGTGTAATGGCGGGCACCTCGGATCGCGGCACCTTCAGCAGATCGATCCCGGTCAGCTTTTGCTGCTCGGGCGTCAGCGTCTTGCGGCGTTCGTCATTGACCGGGGCGACGAGCAGCATGTAAGGGCTGTCCTCGCCCTTTCTCATGCCGAAATAGTCGTCCACATGCTCGCGGAGCACGCAGGGGGCGAAGGGCCGGAAGGATTCGCGGTACTTCACCTTGAGGTTCATGATTGTCTGCATCTCGGTGTTGCGGGGGTCGCCGATGATGCTGCGGCAGCCCAGGGCTCGCGGGCCGTATTCCATCCGACCCTGGAAGAAGCCAATCACTTTGCCCTCGGCCATCAACTTCGCGACGCGGTCGCAGAGGACGTTGTCGTCGTCATACATTTCGTAGGTCGCGTCCACGCTGTCGAGGAAGCGCGTGATCTCGGCCTGCTCGTAGGCCGGGCCGAGCAGAGAGCCTTGCTGCGAATCGCCGGGATGGGGCTTGCGCGGATTGTCCAGAAGCTGATGCCATATGAAGAGCGCCGTGCCCAGGGCGCCGCCGGCGTCGCCGGCCGCGGGTTGAATCCAGACGTTCTCGTAAGGACCCTCGCGGAGGATGCGGCCGTTGGCCACGCAATTGAGAGCGACGCCGCCGGCCAGACAGAGATTCTTCATGCCCGTCCGCTTGTGCACGTGCCGGGCCGTGCGGAGCATGATCTCTTCGGTCACTTTCTGGACCGACGCGGCGATGTCCATGTGCTTTTGCGTGACCCGATCGTCCGGCCGCTTGGGCGGGCCGCCAAACAGATCGCTGAACTTTTGGGAGGTCATCGTGAGGCCGGCGCAGTAGTTGAAATAGGACTGGTCCATCCAGAACGAGCCGTCGTCCTTCACGTCGATGAGGTGCTTGTAGATCAAGTCTTGATAGATGGGCTTTCCGTACGGAGCGAGGCCCATGAGCTTGTATTCACCGCTGTTGACCTCGAAGCCGCAGTAGTAGGTGAAGGCCGAATAGAGCAGTCCGAGCGAGTGTGGGAACTGGATTTCGTGAGTAACTGTGATCTTGTTGCCCTTGCCGTGGCCCAGCGTCGTGGTCGCCCATTCACCGACGCCGTCCATCGTGATGATCGCCGCCTCCTCGAAGGGCGATGGGAAAAAAGCGCTGGCGGAATGCGACTCGTGGTGCTCCGGAAAGACGTAATTGCGACGGCGCTGGAAGCCAAGCGACTTGTCCATCACCCGCGGAAGATGGAGCTTCTTGCCTAACCAGAGCGGCAAGGCCTCACGGAAGGCGTCATACCCCTTCGGAACGAAGGACAACCACGTCTCGAGAAGGCGCTCGAATTTCATCATGGGCTTTTCATAGAAGCCCACGTAGTCCAACGCGTCCGCGGAGACCCCCGCTTCCTTGAGGCAATAAGCGACGGCGTTCGACGGAAAAGAAGAGTCGTGCTTGATTCGTGTGAACCGTTCCTCCTGGGCGGCGGCCACGATCTCCCCATCGCGTACCAGCGCGGCAGCGCTATCGTGAAAAAATGCGGAGATTCCTAAAATATTCACAAGACGGCTTCCCGGTAAATCACAGAGGCACTTTCGCGAGAACGAAAAGGCCAGCCTAATAGTTTACTTTAATCGGCCCTCGCAATCCCCACTCCAATTTATATTGTCTTGAGCAGAGTATAAGGGGTGTTGGGCCTGTGCGGGACGTTGCTACCACCCCGTCCAGTGCGTGAAAACGATCATTGGGCGGTTCCTGGAAGTACCGTGTCCGAGAATCCCGGCCTTCTAAATACTTTAATAATAAAGAGTTATTGGCGAAAAAGCGGAGCGGCCTCGAACACGGATCACTTTCGGATATCCCCGACGACGGCGGCAGATACCACAGCGGCGACCAAATCCGAGCCTTCCTGCGTGAAATGCATTGAATCGGTGAAAACGCGGCGTTTCTCGGGATTGGAGAAGTAAGACTCAATATCGATAATCGGCGTGTTCGTTTCCTTTGCGACTTTCAAGAGAGCGGCTTCGTAGGACTTTTTCAAAGCGAGATATTTCGCTAACCTCTTGCCCATGCCGCGTGGGAAATGAATACGCGTTTGCTCATCGGGCGTAGGGGCTTCCCCGACGAGGCCGGCGTAGTTGAGCATCCGTACCTGGCGTCCTCGGGATCTTGCCAGCTCCACCATGGCGCGCAAGTTTTTTTCGAAGTGGGAAGGATAGAACTCCCTATACCGTTTCGCGTCGTCGCCTTCGAGTGGTTCCATCGAAACGCCGCCGCGTCGCTCCCAATGTCCCTGGATAACGTAGATAGATCGGAGCAGATAACAGTTGAGGATCATTTTCTCAAAAAGCGTGGGTTCCTTCAGGTAGCCGACCTTATCCAATTTATACGCAAGCCCATCAGGGTTGTATTGACCCATGTCATTCCACCCGATGTAGATGATGAGCATGTCGTGCTCGTATCCATCAATCTCGCGTTCATACCATACGCGCGCTTGCCCCGAGTCGTAGCCGGCACAGCTCGCGTTGATGACATCAATTCGGCGATCGGGAACCAGTTTGCGAAGCTGGTCCTCCAATGCGGATGGATACTTATGCGTCACCGGCATGACCGACGCCGAATCGCCAATGGTCACAATCCGATAGGAACCGGGCGCCTTCTGGGCGTCAAACTCAGGTCCCCAAACCCCTTTCGAGTTGATGTGTATGTCTCCGCTATGAAAGTTTTTGCGAAGCCTGAAGCGGCGTTCGGAATCCCACTCTTTTTCCGCCCCCCCCCGGATCATGAAAACACTGTCTTTGCCCCCGAGGATTCGCAGCCCTACCTCGGCTCCAGCGAGTAGGATGACAACGGAAAAAAGGATGTGTCTTTTTCGAAGCTTTCGCCTGCGCCCCGACGAGAGTTCTTGGCCGGCGCTTGTGCCGTCATCCGTCACTTGACGGTTCGAAGTTGTCACGGAGACTACTTCGTTTTTGTTATTGGATTCCGACATCAGTGGCTCCATTATCTCGGCCGAGACCATTATTAGGGAATCAAGGAAGGAAAGCAAGATAAGATGATCGCGATTCCTTGACACGCCCTGCCGGAGGTATTTGCCTTGCTTCTCAACCGTAGCACGCACCCGACGGGCGCACCGAGCGTCACCACGCCGCCCGAATCTGGTCTCGGTCTCATTTACGGGTCTTCATCGGGACTTCCGATTCATTTTCGCAGCCATCGCGCCCGATGAGTCAGACAGCAAATCAAAGATGCCTGACCAGGGGCTCTTTCTCTCGAGCGATCGGCGCGCGGGGTGGCGAACTGGCGCTCTGCGCAGTCTTCATCCCTCCCATGTGACACAGACGAAAACCATCGTTGGTCAGCTATTCTATTCCTGCACTCCAGCGGTCAGGGGGTCAGGGACGGCATGAGGGTCGGAGGCTATGATCGATGGGCATTCTGAGTATTGCTAAGATGACCTAACAACGAGAACATTTGATCGGCGGCGCTACGTTGGGGTCAACTCGAAGCGAGCATTGCCAGGCCAAGCTAAGTGGGGGATGATGCCGGGATGCGCGTGAACGGGACGTGGAACTGCGCCGGAGAGTGGATGAGGCGGGCGGCTGCAACCAAACGGCTGATCTGGGGGGTCGTGGCGCTGGTCCTCACCGCCTGGGCCGGCGATTTACGGGCCTTTCAACCCACGACGAGGGTTAGTCAACGCCGGCTGCCCAAGGGCTTTGTTTCCAAGACGCTGAAGATGCACGGCGGAGAAGACCGGAAATACGCGGTCTTCGTGCCGCCGCAGTATTCGCTGGATGATGCGCACCGCTGGCCCGTGATCATTTTCCTGCACGGCAGCGCGGAGGGCGGCGACGACGGCATCAAGCAGACGACGATCGGCCTGCCGGTCTATGTGGCTAACCGAGCGACGCGCTTTCCGTTCATCGTCGTCATGCCGCAGGCGCACCAGATGTGGTTCCGCGGGCCGGAGGCGGCGGCCGTCTGGGCCATCCTGGACGAAGTGGACCGGACGTATCGGATCGATCACGACCGTGTTTATCTCACGGGGCTTTCGATGGGCGGTTTCGGGACGTGGGAGTTGGCGGTGCTGCGGCCCGACGTCTTCGCGGCGATCGTGCCGGTTTGCGGCGTGGCGCCGAAGGAATATCTGTCCAATATCAAGGACTTGCCGGTATGGGCGTTTCACGGGGCGCAGGATCAGAACGTTTCGGTATTGGGTTCGCGGGATGCCATCGCCGCGCTGCGGAAGCTTGGCGCTGCGCCGAAGTACACGGAATACAAAGACCTTTCGCATGTCTGTTGGGATCGGGCGTATTCCGAGCCGGAGCTTTACAAGTGGCTGCGCCAGCAACGCCGTCCGCCGCCGCCGAAGGTGGTTGATTATCGTTTTCCGGGCGGCCTTTCGCGGGCCTGGTGGCTGGCGGTGGAGGCGGAGCCGGGCGCAAAAATGCCGGCACATATTCACGGGGAAATCGGCAAAAACGGGCGTGTGACGTTGACGAGCGAGGGCGTGGCGGGCTGGGGAATCATTTCAAACGGAGAGCCGCTGCCACCGGAAAGCGATATCACCGTGACGTGGAACGGCAAGGAGGCGTATAAGGGGCCGTTTCAGGGCGTTCTCACGATGGAGCCGAAGAAGCCGACGACTCAACCGGCCGAGAAAAATACAGACTCGGCAAAGGGCGAGCCATAAGGCCGGCGCTTGCTCCTGCTTTCAAGCCCTAGGTTTTTCTGCCCAGAATTGCGATATGGTCGTTATCGATCAAGAGCGGATGGAAGCCATAGTTCGAGCAAATAAAGCGGAATGTAGCGGGGGAATAGAACGCGACATGGGTGGGGTCGCGAATGTACCACCAATCTTTCAGCGTCTCCGCTCCCTTGTGAAACATCGTCATGATCGCCAGACGACCACCGGGCCAGAGCAAGGAGGCGATGTGGGTCAATTCCGCTTTGGGGTCGCTGAAGTGTTCAAACGTCTCGATGGAAACGACGGCGTCAAATGGATGCGAAAGATCCGCGTCGGGGGCGAAGAACGGATCGTAGCCGACGGCGTCATAACCGGCCCGTCGGAGGAGTTCGACGAAGATCGGCGCGGGTCCGCAGCCGTAATCGAGTACGAGGCGAACAGGGGGAGCGTTCTCGCGGAGTAGCGCGATGAACCGGTTGAATCGCTCGACGTATCCGGCGTTGTCGATCGTATTTTCGTGTAAAAGATACCGGGCGCGCTGTTCCTCGTGTGATAGGTGCCATCGTCGTGGCACAAAGCCCAGATCGCATCGCGGGCAATGATGGAACGGACGGTCGTCAATCGGTAGGAGGGGACGCGACTCGCTGTCGCAGAGCGGACACCGATCGACGATGCAGTCTGGTTCCGGCCTACCTTTTGACATTCAGAGGTTCGCTTGCACCCTGCTCTTTTACCGAACGTAAAATCATGGGAAAGGAACTATTACGGGAAAAATCGAAGGAAAAGCAAGGGTTTTTCGGACTTACTACGAGCGTTACCATCGCAACCCGCGAAGGCGTCATGGGTTGCAGGAAATAACGTCCGAAAACCGTGGAATCGCTGGTGTTCTTTGCTAACAGAATGGTTCTCCGAAGCTTAGGCAACTACAATATTTTGTGAAGATTCAGTTGACACATACAAGATGTTGGGGTATTAAGGGGGTTGTCCTCAAGACTCGCTTGAGGATGATCCGAAATTGCTTACGACTGAACCCGACAGCGGGGCCGCCGCTGGCCTAGGCAGGCTGGTTGCCGCTGGGGTCTTCGTTTTGCGATGCGGATGAGTCGGGCTCGAATCGGTTATGCGGCACCGGTCGGGCTTCGTTGACGTGAATTTGAGCCGCGGAGTTGTATCTGGTTTGGCGCAGTCGCCCGGCCCGGTGCCGGCGGCGAACTGGAATCTGGTGTTGTGATGGTCACGGCATTGACGGATCGAATGACCGGTATCGACAAGGAAGTCGAAATCTCGGCCCGGCGCGACGAGCAAGGGCTGACGGATAACGCGTTGCGGGTATTGCGCGCGCGCTATTTGGAAAAAGACGAATCGGGCCGCCCGACGGAGACGCCGGACGATTTGTTCGATCGCGTCGCGCGGGTCATCGCCGATGTCGAGCTTGTGTACGGAGGCAACGAGGCTTGCCGCAGCGAGTGGAAGTCGCGGTTCAAGCGGTTGATGACGTCGCGAGAGTTCGTGCCGAACAGCCCGACGCTGATGAACGCCGGGCGTTCGATGGGGATGCTTAGCGCGTGTTTCGTCCTGCCGGTGCCGGACTCCATCGAAGGCATCTTCGACTCGATCAAGCATACCGCCTTGATTCAGAAGGCGGGCGGCGGCACGGGCTTCGCGTTCGATGCGCTTCGCCCCACCGGCGACTACATCAAATCCAGCGGCGGGACGACGAGCGGGCCGATCTCCTTCTGGCGGGCCTTCAGCGAGGCGACCAACGCGATCCAGCAAGGCGCGTTTCGCCGCGGGGCCAACATGGGAATGATGTATGTGCATCATCCCGACATCGTGAAGTTCCTCTACGCCAAGCAGGACCTCAGCCAGTTCACGAATTACAACATCTCCGTGAAGATCACGGATGAGTGGATGGAAGGTTTCCTGCGCGAGCCGGATGCGCCCCATGTCACGCGGAATCCGCGCAACGGTCACGAGTTCTACATCCCCAAGGGCGTCGTCATCGGGGAATACACAATCAAAGACCTGATTCCGACGTCGCGCTACGACGGCAAGACGACGGTTTATACGCGCCGCGACATCTGGGACATCATCATCAAGCATGCGTGGCAGACGGGCGAGCCGGGCGTCGTCTTCATCGACCGGATTAACGATGCCAATCCAACGCCGCACGTGGGACGGATCGAGGCGACGAACCCTTGCGGCGAACAGCCGCTCCTGCCGTACGAGGCGTGCAACTTGGGCAGCATCAATCTAGGGCTGTTCGTCAAGAACGAATGTACGCCGCAGGCGGAGATGAATTGGGACGCCCTCCGCAAGTGCGTGCACGATTCGGTGCGATTCCTGGACAACGTGATTGACGCGAATAATTATCCGTTGCCGCAGATCGACGACATCTGCAAGGCCAATCGTAAGATCGGCCTGGGCGTCATGGGGTTCGCCGACGCGATCTACAAGCTCGGCGTTTCATACAACAGCGACGAGGGCGTGGCCTGGGGCGAGCGGTTCATGAAATTCGTCAACGACGAATCGCACAACTATTCGGAGAAGCTGGCCCTGGAGCGCGGCAACTTCCCGAATTGGGCCAACAGCACTTGGGACACGAAGCATCACCGGCCGATGCGGAACAGTTGCGCGACGACGGTCGCCCCGACGGGGACGATCAGCATCATCGCGGACTGCTCGGGCGGCGTGGAGCCGATGTTCAGCCTGGCGTTTTATCGCAACGTGCTGAAGGGGCAGGACGAAGGCAAGGCCCCGATGATCGAAATCAACGAAACGTTCGAGCGCGTCGCGCGCCGACGAGGATTTTACGGCGAGGGACTGATGGACCAGATTGCCAAGGAAGGCACCCTCGCTCATATTGACGCCGTACCGGAGGACGTGAAGAACGTCTTCGTGTGCGCGCATGACATCGAGCCGGCCTGGCACATCAAGATGCAGGCGGCGTTTCAGAAGCACTGCGATTCGTCGATCAGCAAAACGATCAACTTCCCGACCACGGCGATGCCGGCGGACGTGGAGACGATCTATCGTCTGGCCTACGCGCTCCAGTGCAAGGGGGTGACGGTGTATCGGGACGGTTGTCGCGCGAGCCAGCCGATGGCGCTGGCGAACTCGGACCAGAAGCACGAGTCGATGACCGCGCCGCCGCCGAAGGAGGAGGTTGTCGTGAAGGACGAGGGGTCCGCGCCGCGGATTACGACCCAGACGAATCTCTTCGGCGAGCGGATCACGGAAGTGAAACCGCCGCAAGTCCTCGAGCCGCGCGAACTGCCCGCGATTACCAGCGGCATTCGTATTCGCCAGCAGACGCCCTTCGGCAATATGCACATCCAGATCACCGTCGACCCGAGCGAAGGACGGGAGATGGAGGTCTTCGCGCAGCTCGGCAAGGGCGGCGACCTGGCGACGAGCGATTTGGAAGCGATCTGCCGGATGATCAGCCTGTGGCTTCGCGCCGGAGGGACGCTCACGCACGTGATCAAGCAGCTTTCGGGCATCGGCTCCTCACTGCAGATCCCGACGCGCGACGGGCGGATCATGTCGCTGGGAGACGGGATCGCCAAGGCGCTCAAGCGCTACGTCCGGGCCAAAGAGCGACATGGGCTCAAGGCGCTGCTTTTGGGCGAGGTCGATCCCTCGGAGATCGAGAACCAGGAGATGGGCGGGGCCCACGGCAACGGCTCCAACGGCAAGAATGGAAACGGCGGCGACGTGATGCTTTCGGCGGCCCATCGGCTGGTTGAGCCGATCCAGCGGCTTCGCGATCCGCGACAGTCGTACCGCTTGAAGTGCCCCGAGTGCGGCGGCGATCTGGACATGGGCGAGGGTTGCACGAAGTGTCATGGCTGCGGATACGCGCAGTGTTGAGAGGAGTTCGCTTAAGAGATCATTTAGGGCTTTTAAGCTTATGGTCACGAAGGAGTCGGGTTTGAGGCACGGCTTCTTTCCCCTCCGGAAAGCGTCGGGTTATCCCTAGCGGAGCTCGGCGCTTTCTTTTTTATTTCTTCATCGGTTATGTTGCGCGGATGCCGCCGATCGGGAGCTTGTCAAAGACCAATCGTCTTGATGGGCCGTGTTGGCTGTTTGCCCTGGCGGTTGCCGTCGCGGGCGTCGGACTTGAATGGCGTCACTGCCCGGCGATCTTCACGTCCAGCGGCGTGCTCTTTGTCGATCCGGACGACGACATGCGGCTCTGTCGCGTGCGGTTGATCGTCGAGGGCGGGCCGGGGATCATTCGGCATACCGAGGAGATCAACTGGCCCGGCGGCGTGGAACTGCACTGGACCTCGCCGATGGACTATCTGCTTATCGGCGCGGCCGCCGTTTTCAGCGGGCTCTCGCATCAAGCGGA
>CAYMXF010000034.1:9536-19511 GCA_964393935.1 uncultured Planctomycetaceae bacterium | reverse complement strand
ATGAGGCCGAGTACTTCGTACGATCCGCCGGACGCATTGAATTCGTGGCCTTCGCCGTAGATGGCGTCGCCGCGAATGCTCGACGAACCGTGGACCGTGATGTCCCCGCAAGTGCATACGTCGCCGTTGGGACGAATGTTGCCGGGTCCGTAGGGCCCGACCGCCGGGTCGTAACTGTCGGTGATGATGCCGCCGTTGCACGTCACGCCATCCATGCCCCAGATCCCCGCGCAGCGGCCGGAACCCTCCAGCGCGATCGCGGGGCGATGCACTTCGGTCACGGTAAAACCCAACGCCCGCGCAAAGTACAAACCCATGCTTGATCGCGTGCCGACCACGCGGACGGCGTTGGGCAGCGCGCCGCCGACCCCCTCTTCGGGCGTTGCGGTGAACTGGCGTTCTACCCCGTTCCAGTTGCCGGTCGTGATTTCAAGATCGGCGGGGAGCAATGCGTGGTTGGCGACCTCGTTGTTGTAAGCGAACTGTTCGGCGCGCTCCACCGACTGAAGCTCCATCAGGCCCGAGGCGCCGGCCAGCGCGGAGGCGTCCGCCGTGCGCTGGATCTGGCTGCGCGCGGAGCACAGCAGTCCGACGTCCACCGCCAGCGCGGCCACGCTGACTCCGACGATGCTCCCGAAGATCACCGTGGGGGCTATGACGGTCGCGCGCCGTTGGAGGCGGCGAATCGTTAACGTTCTGTGCGGATTCATGGTGTTCCCTCCAGATTGAACCTGCGGACAGGGCGGCTCCGTCCGGCCACACACCGGCCGAGCTTCCCTCAAGGTTTTTACTTGTTTGGAATCGCCCCCGCAGCCTCAACGAGCGGCCGGCGGGCATGGAAGTCTCTCCCGGCGCGCCGGGAGAGCCACAAATCAGTTCTCGTCTATGTCCGCCAGGCCCCAGGGCCCGCGGAGCGCATAGACGCTTGAGGCTTGAGGCCCTGACCCCTGACCCCTGACCCCTGACCCCTGCCCCGGCGGCGGCGTATTCACCGGCGCATGATCGCGTGGAACGCCCTCGTAAGTCGGCGCCTCGTTCGGCTGCCCTTCCAACTGTCCGAGCGCGAAAAGCTCGTAATCGCTCGGCGACGTCATGAGCGAACCCGGCGGAGGCGGGACTTGCTGCGGATCGAGCGGCTCCACCAGTTGCGGCGTCACCAGGACGACCAGCTCCGTGTTGTCTTTTTGATATTCGACGGAACTGAAAAGCGCGCCGAGGACCGGCACGTCGCCCAGTCCCGGGAACTTTCGAGCCACCGCGCGCACTCTTTCGTTCAAGAGGCCGGCCATGGCGAAGGTCTGGCCGTTGCCGCACTCGACGGTGGATTCGACGCGGCGCGTCAGAAAGCTGAAGACCGGCAAGCCGCCCGCGATCGTGGTGCCGGGGATCGCATCGCTGACTTCGCTCATCACGTGCAGGCGGACGATCTGACCGGCGAGCACCGTCGGCGTGAACGCCAGACGGATGCCGAATTCCTTATATTCTATCGTGATCGAGCCCGCGACCGCGCCGCCTTGCGTGACCGGGATCGGGACTTCGCCGCCCGCGAGGAACGTCGCCGTCTGGCCGCTGATGGCCACGAGATTCGGCTCGGCGAGCACCCGCGCCAGGGAGTTCTGCCGCAGGGCTTGCATGAACACTTGGAACTCGGCCCGCGGGAACCCAAACGTCAGATTCGTGCCCGGGCCGTTGCCCACCGGGAACACGGAATAGGTGATCTGCGGCGTGGGACTCCCTCCGATATTCGTGCTGCCATTGCTGGTAAATACCGTCGGATTGAGGCCGCCGACGTTGTTGGCGAAGAAGAAGTCGCGCGTCCAGTCGCCGCCGCCGATCGCCCAGTTAAAACCGAGCTGGCGGACGGCCTCTTTGTTGACCTCCGCGACGACGACCCGGAGCATGGTCTGCTGCACGCCGGCGACCGTGAGCTGGTTGCGGACCTGTCCGGTCTGAAAGAGCGACGCCATCTCGGCGATTCGTTCGCCGGTCTGGGAATCGGGCACCGTCCCGCTGAGGACGATCGTGCCGTTGACGCTGCGCGGCTGGACGTTCGCCGTCGGCGAGATCGAGCGGATCGCATCGGTAAGCAGGCTCAGATCGTGTTCGACGGAGACGTTGAAGACCTTCTGTTGCTGGCCGACTCGCAGGATCATCTGCGTCGTGCCAAAGGTCTTGCCGGAGACAATCACCCGCTTCGGAGAAATCACGACAATGTCGGCAATGTTCGGGTCGGCGATCTCCGCTCGATCGCAGTCCATCTTGAGGTCGATCGCGGCGGAGCTGTTCCGCGCCACGGTGATTAGCCTGGCGTTATCGCTAAGGATGCTCACGCTGGCGATGATGTCCCCTGAAATCGGGGCGGGACTCGGCGAAGTTCCCTTCGTCGGAATCGGCGGACTCTCTTTCCGGGGTGGATCGTCATCCGCCTCCTCTTCAGCGGCCTCGTCATGCGATTCGTGGAGGGCGCCGCTCTCCTGCGCATCGACGTTTATCGCGCTCTCCTGCTTGTCAAAACTGAGTTCGCTTCGCGGGGCATCAACCTCGATATTGCTATGCGGGACCACCGCCTCTCCCGACGTTACGTCGGGATCGGTTTTCTTCGCATCAGAGCCGTTCAGGCTCCCTCCTCGGTCGCCCTCACCGTCCCGCGGGACGTCTGCGACGACGTCGTCTTTCAGAACAACCGCCTCGATCTCGCTTTCCTGGCGGTCTGCCTTGGCATCGCTCTTCGTGGCATCAGTTTCGACTTCGTTTTGCAGGACGAGAGCCTCGACTTGGCTCTCCGTCGCATCCGCCATTTCATCGCACGGCGGGGCAACGGCAGCTACCCTTTCAGCCAAGGGTTCAACTTCGCTTTGCAGAACAGCAGCCTCGACTTCCGTCTCCTGGGGAGTCGCTTCGATCTCGCTCTCCGGAGAAGCGGCCTCAACGTACTCGTACAGCGGCCCATATGTCTGGGTATCCGGCCGGTTTAGAGCGGTTCCCAGGTGAATGGACGACGTGCCCGTTGCGAGCTGAGCCGTACACAGCCAGGTTAGTTCGCGGCGGCTCGTCCACTGACACGGGAACCGCTCTAATTGCGGATAGGGACGATGAGGATCGAAGTACGCACCGCTGGCGAGAAGGGCCTCCAGCTCCCGCAACTCACAATGAATATCATCATAGGCGAGCGGCGCCTCCCACAGCGGCGGGTGCATCGCTTTGGGCCCCTCCGGTTCCAATTCATCGCGCGGCGCAAAAGCGCCGTTCGCGGTCGCGCTGTTGTCGGGAGAAGGGGGATCGACATCGTACGGCTCCACGGAATTGAGACTCATCGCTTGATCGGCGATGAGGGGACGCGCCGGCTCATTCGCGGAGGCCCTCGCGCATTTGTCCCCGCAGGCTTGCGGCCCGAATGCAAGGAATCTCGCGAATGCCATCACCGCGATCAAGCATGCAATCTGCCGCCCATGAAACTGCGCGCGCGACCGACCCTTCCCTGCATCGGCGGCGTATCGGCGAACATCACCATCCTTGGTAAGTTTCATTTAATAATCTCCGGTTGAGGAGTCGTTGACCGAGAATCGGCCGACGCGGGGTGCGTACGGCGCACGGGTGTCATGGTCTTTCGTGTGGGGTCGGCGCCTGTTTGGCGCAGGCGCCCGGACGCTTCGAAAACGAGCGTCTCGAGCACCGGCCCGTGCAGCACTTCGACAATGTGCGGGGCCTGTTGTGCCACGCGTTTGCGTTCGGTCTTCACCGTCGGCGGCGGAGGCGCCGGCGGGATAGAGGCGGTGTTCGCGAGGATTTTGGACCAGCTCGATCCAGGATCACCCGCGGCTCCCCGTAAGGCCAGACGAATGCGCCCCTTCCCGCTGTGAGCATGGAGCACCTGGACCTCTTGCGGTTCGAGGAACAACGTGACGGACTTGGTGATGCGCGTCGTCTTCCCGTCAGCGCCGACTTCGCTCAGCGATTGGCCGACTGCGCCGACTTCAGCGTCGGTCAGGATCAGCTTGCTTGAGCGAGTCTTCTCGTCAACGGTGGAGACGTCTACGTGCGCGCCAGGAAGAATGAAGCCCGCGACGGCGGACTCTTCATTAACGCTCACCGCGACGGCCCGGCAACCCACCGGAATGATGGCGGCAAGGCCCGGTTCGGCGCCCGGCGGCGCGAGCATGGTGCTGACGATCGGCACGCCCGGGGCGATGGTCATCGTGGTGACGCGGCCGATGAGGGTTTTCTGGTCCGTAAACACGTTTGACGGAATCAGGGCGGCTGGTATTTTCGTTGTGGTGAGCATGGATTCTGTGATCTTCGTCGCGACCTCGATGGTCTTGGCGCTGACGAAGACCATCTTTTCCGTGCCTTGTGCGCCCTTGGCCTTTTTGACAAGGTCGACGCCCATCTTCACGGCGAAGAATCCGATGCCCAAACCGAGGACCAGCGGTACGATCGTTTTTGCTTTCATATCTACCGTCCCTGCCCGCCGCGGCGGGCGATGGTCCCCCAAGCGACTCGGTGTAAATCCCTATTCACCACCGGCCTCCACGCCTTCGCGACGCATCGAGGTCCGACCCGTGATGTTGAAAGACCCGCCGCCAAGCATGTTTCCGGTAAAACTCACGCGATTGAGCGGGATCGAGACCTGAACCCAGGTTTCGACGTCCCCGGCACCCAGAGAACTGATATTGCTGGTTGTCGTGTAGCCACTAAGGTTCGACGCGTCCATGGCCGCATCAGCAGCCGCATTCACGTCAGCCATCGACGCGCCGGGCAGCGATGCCGCCCGCGCGCCTTCGCGCGACGCGAGCGTCACGGTCTGCTTGACCATGAAGGCGTAGCCGACCTCGATCATGCCTAACATCGACAGGATCAGCAGCGGCGCGACCACGGCGGTTTCGACCACCGCGGTGCCCCGACGTACGAACCGTCTTGCCCATCTTTGATTCATGGTACTTTCCACCATCCGAAATGTTCATTCGCCACAACGAGCCACGCCCCCAGGCAAAGGGGGATCGCATACGGAATCACGCCCATCGAGCGGCCAAGGCTTTGTGACGAGCCGAACTCGCCGAGCGCGGTCTTCCAATTTCCCATCTTGACCATGAGCACGCCGACGTTCGCGGACATTTGCGTCCACGCGCGCTGCCGCGCAACTATCGCAAGGGCAAATACGCCGCCCAAGAGTCCGCCGACGGCGACGGAGGCCAGCGTCATCTGCGGGCCCAGCCAGGCGCCCAGTGCGGCCATGAGTTTCACGTCCCCGGCGCCCATGCCGCGGATAAGCCACAACCCGACGAGCAATCCAAAGCCGACGAGCATGCCTTCGAAGCCGGCCAGCGCGCCCGCTCGGCCGTACCAAAGCCCTTGTGCGGCCAGGCCGGTCGCCGCCATCGCCGCGCTGAGCCAGTTGGGCACGCGATGAAAGCGGTAATCATTCCAACCGGCATAGATCGTCGCCGGAACGAGCACCGCAAACATCGCTTCGTGATATCCGACCTGCCACATCGACCCACCGTCTACCATAAATTCTCTGCGTATCCAAAAGACCGCGCGCCGACGGGCGGAAGTCGACGCCTCCGCCCGCCCCACGTGCAATCACAGTTGCCAGCGGCGGGAATTTCCTCCGCCGCAAACCGCCTTCGAGCATTACGGCAAGGCGGTCTCAAGGTCCACGAACGTCGAAGAGACTTTCGTGCCCAGCGCGCTAATCGCGCCGATGCAGACAATGATGATCAGGGCGAGCATGACGGCATACTCGGTCGCCGTCGCGCCGTCTTCCTCGACCAAAAACGACTGCACTCGATTCATCAGAGTCTTCATGACTTCTCCTCTCCTAAGCGGTAGTCGTTCCCATCGGCAAAAATCGTCGCCCGGAACGAGCACGGCTGCCATCGCCTCGGGATATCCGACCGGCCACATCGACTCACCGATCTCTAAAAATTCTCTGCCTACCAAAAGACCGCACGCCGACGGGCGGAGAACGACGCCTCCACCCGTCGCCGCGTGCAATCACTCTTGCCATCGGCGGGATTTCGCCCCGCCGCGAACACCGCCGCGAATTACGGCATGGCGGTCTCAATGTCCGTAAACGTCTGGGAGACCTTCGTGCCCAGCGCGCTAATCGCGCCGAGGGCGATCACGACGATCAGGGCCAACATGACGGCATACTCGGTCGCCGTCGCGCCGTCTTCCTCAACCAAAAACGACTTCACTCGATTGATCAGAGCCTTCATGACTTCTCCTCTCCATGCAGGGAACGGACGCGGTTCCCAGGGTTTGAGGGCCGACCGTCGGCGTCCTGCCGGCAATCGCACCCCTGTTTCATGTCCCCCCAACGTGAGGGGATCCACCTCCGACAGCGTCCGTTCTGTCGCGTCTTGTGCAAGAGACTTGATGCGGACCCGAGGGCGAGGTTCATCTCGCCGATCCGATCGAGGCTCGCTGTGCGCTTATGCGAAGGGATCATTCGCCGCGTCGCTCCATGGGCGACGAAGCATGAATATGAGGCGCCTGCGCTTCTTGTGACCGCAGCAGTCGCCACCCCCCACCACCAACCAGGCCGGACGGCCGATCGCCCACCGGTCTGCTCCCGCGAATCGTCCTTGAGACGCGCCGCGGTCATCACTGGGGCCTTCGCCTGATCGTCGTTTGCACAATCGGCGTCAGCCATACTCAACATAAGAAATGGCGCCGGCGGAGGCAAATCGCGTTTGAAATAAAAAGTAGCACAGTGCATAAACGGACCGTCTGCATGGCGTTGCGACGGGGAGTTCTGATAATCACTATCGGTTAGTAGCTCGCGAGACTCATTCGCAAGCGGACGTGAGCCAACAAAATAAAATCGACGCGATCGGACGTGCCTGTGTTTTCAATATTAAAAAGCACGCACCGACAGAGTAGACCTTCGAGAAGGCAGGAATTGCCATCCGCGCTAACGCGGCTCGAGTTCCCATCGAGGATCTTCGTCCGCCGAATCCGACAAGAGGCCCTGGGGGTCGAACGTGGATTGCCACCACGTCGAGAAGGAAGCCAGTGCTTGTTCGCGAGGCGAGGCCTCTTCGCCGCGCGCGCCTCGACGATCGAAATCGAGGTTCGCGGGCCGACGCCCCAGCGTCACTTCCAAATCTTGACCCTGCCCGCCGCGCAAAAGATGCACGGAGGCACGAGGCGGCGCCGAAATATTTCGCGCGCCTTGCGCCGGCGGAAGCTCCGAAGCCTTCTTGGGGAGTTGACCGCTGCACCAGTGCTGAAAATGCTCCATCGACCCCTCGTGCGGGATCGGCTCGTCGTTCAGCGCCAAAAGTAGATCGCCCTTCGAGACATGCTTCGCGTCCTCCTTTTTCATCTTCCAATCCATTTCGCCGACGTCGTCGAGAAGAATCCCGACGGCTTCGTAAGGTACGCGGGGGTCATCCTCATGCCGGACCACGCGCACCCGAGCCTTGGAAAAAGCCGCCGGCAAAAATCCGGGAATGACGGAGTCGTCGAGCCGAACGCCTTCACCGCCACGAATAATGTTCAGCAAGCACACCGCCCCGGGCTTTTGGGACGCGATCCATTGGGTGAACTCGATGGCCGGATACCCCTTCGTGCCGGTTCGTCCGTTGAGCGCCATCATCAAATCGCCGCGACGCAGGCCCGCGCGATCGGCGCCAGTGCCGTAGATCACATCGGTGATGAGCAAACCCGACGCCCACGGCGCAGCGCGCTCGTCGCCCGTGTCCGGCGCCGCCGGGCCGAGATGAGAGATGCCCAGGAACGCCTTGGGAGATCCCAAGTGTTCTGCCAGATAAATCTCCATCGCGACCTGCTTGATCCGCCGTCGCACTTCGTAGCTCGACGTCTCCATAAATGACGATCGCAAGGGACGATAGGCCGCCGTTCCCGCATCCATGAGGGCATTGCTGGCCGCTTCGCGGACCGCCCAACGGGGACTAGCAAGATCGTGGAGAAGCCGATCGACTGCTTCCGGCGGTAACGAAGTCGCGGGTGGAGTCTGGGCCGGTGAGGGAGCTTCGCACAAGCCGAAAAGAAGAACCACGGTAAAAGTCAGGCGATAGGCATAGACGGCCATATTCGTCATTATAAGTCGCCGGGCCATTTTGACAGCAAAAGGTCCAGGCGATGAACCCACATGAGCCTGCCCGCAACATTTCTTTAGCGAACCTCGAAAATATTGGTGACCAATGAACCGCCAATGGATAGAATGACCCCATGGCTCGCAAGACCCGGCAGGTGGATCGACATTCGAGCGGCGAGGCGCTCGGGACCCGCATCCGCGACATCCGCCAACGCCAGGGAATGACTCAAACCGAACTCGCCGCTCGCGCGAACGTCAATCAAGGCTATCTCTCATCGATCGAGAAAGGCGATCACCGCCCGCGCCCCGGCACGCTTCGAGCGGTAGCCGTCGCGCTCGGCGTGCCCGAGGCGATCCTGCTCGGGGAAGGCGATGGACACGACGCTCCGCAAGCCCTGGAAACCCGCGAGTTACCGCTATTTGGCAGCATTCCCAACGGCCCCCCCTCCGGCTCACA
Organism: uncultured Planctomycetaceae bacterium; assembly: GCA_964393935.1. Taxonomy (GTDB): domain Bacteria; phylum Planctomycetota; class Phycisphaerae; order UBA1845; family UTPLA1; genus DATEMU01. The sequence continues at coordinate 10,989 of CAYMXF010000034.1, read as the reverse complement.
AGAACAGCTCGAGATGTTCCCGGTGCTCCGACATCTGTGGCATCCCGATCGCTATTGCCTGCGCTGCGAATTCGACTCGATGGAGCCGACGCTCAAACGCGGCGACATCATCCTCGTGGACTATCGCCCGGGCGTGGAGCCGGAGTTTGTGCAGGGGAAAATCTGTGCCTGCCTGGTGGATGGGCGGCCGACGCTCAAACGGGTCAGCGTGGAAGGACACGCGGAGCACAGGCTGGTCATCCTACGAGGGGACAACCCCAACGTTCCTCCGATGATTATTGACAATTCACACGAGTTTTCCATACAGGGCATTGCTGTATCTCTAGTCAGCAGAGAGTTTTAGAATCCAACGCTTCACGGCCCCCATCAATTATTGATTATTATTGATTTTTCGCCCGTCTGGTGCTATATTTGTTAGGGTATTGTTTGGTGCCCCCATCGAGGAGGTGTAACCATGACGACGGGTGTCGGCCGCTGCGCTTCCCTCACATTGCGCCTCATTCGAGAGCCGGGCTATGTCTCGATGACGCCGCGGCTCAGCGAGATTTGTGTTTCGTATGGGATTCCCCACCGCGAATCGCCCCGAGCGATCGTGGACGGGTTGCGGATCGACCTTGCGCCCGGCACGATTACGCTGCTCACCGGACCCTCCGGAAGCGGCAAATCCTCCATCCTCGCGTCCATCGCGGAACAAACGCCGAACGCTTGCTGTGTCGGACGCGGGCACTTTCCAGCCCATCGGCCCATCGTCGACGCGATCGCTCCGCGCAAACCGCTCGCCGCCGCACTCGAAATCCTCACCGCCTGTGGACTGGGCGAGCCCCGGCTTTGGATTCGCCGTATCGACGACCTGTCCGACGGGGAAAAGTTTCGGGCCAGACTGGCGCGAGCCATCGGCGGGTCGATCAGCGACCGCGCATCCCCGATCGTTCTCTGCGACGAATTCGCCGCCCTTTTGCATCACCGAGCCGCAAAGGCCGTCGCGTACAATCTGCGCAAGCTCGTCTCTCGGCATCGACTGATCCTCATCGTCGCCGCCTCCCACGAAGATCTCACCGATGATCTCCAGCCCGATCAAATTCTCCGCCTCTCGGGATCGGAAGCGCATCTGGATGCCTCCGCCCCGCGAGACAAGTCCTTTTCGCTGCGCCGCCGGGCGACCATCGAACCCGGACGTCTCAGCGATTACCAGCTATTCTCGCCCATGCACTATCGCCATCGCGACAATCTCGGCTTCGTCGACAAAGTCTTCCTGCTCAAGGAATCGCCGTGCGGCGAGCCGCTGGGTATCCTGGTGTATGCTCACGCCCCGCTGGAACTCTCCCTGCGAAATCATGCCACCAACGGACGATTCATCCGAAACCACCGTCGCCTCAACCGTGAGCTGCGAATCCTCCGACGACTGGTCATGCACCCGGACATCCGCGGCTGCGGGTTGGGGCATTGGTTCGTG
>CAYMXF010000034.1:1409-9436 GCA_964393935.1 uncultured Planctomycetaceae bacterium | reverse complement strand
TGGGTCGTTGCGACGCAAGGGGCGGCGCAGTATCGCGTCGACGGCCGGCGACCGGACGAATTGGTACGGGCGTTTCGTCAACTTCTCGGCGACCCGCCGGTATATTACCTGTGGGACCGCGAGCAGGAGTTCCCAAAGCGGCATCCAACTGACGATTCGTCGCGCCATCACCCCGACCGCTCGCCCTACGACGAGGAGCCTTCGCGAACGGAACGAGGAAATCACGGTGGCCCGGATCGGCATCACCCCGACGGCGACTAGCGTTTGATGAAGTCATGGCGCGTCACTCGTCCCTGGGCAAGCAGATGCTGACCTGCCTGGTCAAGGCGGCCGGCGATCGTGACGCGTTGAGGCTTCGAGCCCGCCGCGCCTGCTCCCTCTCCCTTGAACGGAAGGGAGAGGGTTGGGGTGAGGGTGAATTGGGCGCGGACTCTGAGTTTTCAATCCGCCCCACGACGAGCCCGGTGAAATTTGCCTTGTGCTCTTCGACGCCTTCGACCTCGGCGGTGGTGGTGGTGAATCGCAGCGCCACCCCCGCGGATCGGTTCCCGCGGGGAGGTTTACGAAGTCATTGAGCCAGTTGAGGGAGATGAGCATCGTAAGACGATATTGAAAGTACTCGGAGTCGTGTAGTTATTATTCAACGACCAGTAGCTTACTCCTCATATCGATGAATTACTTACCGAGTCTTCGACGTACATCTGAGCACATGCGATCCGCGATATCAACCACATTCTCAGATGACAAATCGGAATTTCGCGAACAAGTCACGATCATGAGATTCTTTCCAGTCTCGACATCCACTAATCGCGACGTTACCGTCAGAATTACTTTCCAGTGTGTTGCAAAATCGTAGGCTTCGATGAGTTGAATCGAGCCAAATACGACAGCATCTACGCCGAGCAATCGTCCTGTTTTTTCCAAGTTGTCCTCTCGGAGCAAGTTGGTTGCCCGAAGATCCGATTCAGCAATTATCGTAGAAAGTCTTGCACGTTCAACGACCTCGTATCCTAACGACATGAATCCCAGTCCAAGCGCATCAGAAAAGCTGTTACCCAAAGACTTGTCTTCGCAATCAAAAGGTAGGATTGCTAGCTGCCGGATCGTCTTGATTCGATCTCGAGAGCCCAGTATTTGCGTACGCACTGAATAATCGGAACATCCACATATCATCGCTGCAATTGCAAACCCTAAGAGGTTCACAAAACGAGCCGTCGAGCTAGCGGATGCCGCACGACTTGCGCGAATACCAATCCGCGTACGGTCAATGGTCATAGCCCTGCTGATTCGCCAAAGATACCTGCTTATCCTATGCACACACCACCGATCCGCTGCGGATTCACAATCCCCCGCAAGTCCCCGCTGTTCAGTACGCGGATATCGCCGACGCCGTACTTCATCATCGCCAGCCGCGTGAGGCCCAGCCCGAACGCGAAGCCCGTGTATTCGTGCGGGTCGATCTTGCCGTAGTGCAGCACGTTCGGATGCACCATGCCGCACGGGAGGATCTCCACCCAGCCGCTGCGCTTGCACGTCGGGCAGCCGCTGCCGCCGCAGATCGCGCAGCTCATGTCCAACTCAAAGCCCGGCTCGACGAAGGGGAAGAACCCCGGCCGCAGGCGGACTTTCACGTCGCGGTGGAACACCTCGCGCAAGAGCAGCTTCATGAATGCGATCAGGTGCGCGATCGAGATGCCCTTGTCGATCATCAGCCCTTCGAGTTGGTAAAACGTGTTCTCGTGCGAGGCGTCGATCGCCTCGTAGCGGAAGCACCGGCCGGGGGCGATCACACGGAGCGGCGGGCCAAACCGCTCCATCGCTCGAACCTGGCACGGGCTCGTGTGCGTGCGGAGCAGCCAGCCGTTGGTAAGCCAGAACGTGTCCTGCGTGTCCCGGGCGGGGTGGTCGGCGGGAATGTTGAGGGCTTCGAAGTTGTAGTACTCGGTCTCCATCTCCGGCCCGCCGACGACGGCGAAGCCCAGGCTGGTGAAGACGCGCTCGACCTCGCGTTGGACGGCCGTGACGGGGTGCAGCGAGCCGCGCTGCGTGGCAGGCGGCGGGAGCGTGGGGTCGAAGCTAACGGCGGACTTGCGTTCGCCGGCAACGGCAGCCTGGCGGAGCTTTTCCTGAGCGGCGGCGAACTTGGCCTTCACGGACTCCTTCGCCTTGTTGATGGCCTGGCCGGCAGGGCCGCGCTGATCGGGAGAAAATGTTTTGATCGCCCCGAGCGCTTCGGCGAGCGGCCCCTTGGTGATCTTCGACTCGGCGGCGCGCAGCGCATCGACGCTCGTCGACGCGGCAATGGCGTCTTCCGCGTCGGCGTCGATGCCTGCAAGGAGTTGTTGAAGTTGGTTCAAATCCACCGGCGATATTTCTCCATCGTCCCTCGCGGTATTTGTAAGGTTTGCGGGCACACGCGGCAAGGACGGCAGGTGGAGTGAGCTTACCTTTGGCGGATTCCCCCAACGAGGCCGCCCTTCTAGACTACGGCCATGAATCGGGCGGCGGTCGTCTATCTCACCTCCATCGGCATCTGCGCGGCCGGGCTCTGGGCCGTACTTGAATTCGGCGCCGGCCGGCGCGCCCCCATCGATCTCAATGGCGACTGGTCGCTGACGTGGTTGGAGCCTTCGAAGGAGGCGCCGACCGCCCAGCGCATGATGATCGAACAATCCGGCCGTTTCGTACGACTCTCTTTCGACGGCGGCCCGTTCGACGACTATCGCCTGACGCCGGCGCAAGGCAAAGACGCCGCCGCGGAACTGACCGGGCCCAAGGGCGTCCTGCGGACGACCAAGGACGCCGAAACCGACGAACTCGAAATCGACTGGCAAAGCAGCCTGTTCAATTCGGGTCACGGACGGCTCTTGGCGAAGCGCGCGATCGCTGAACCGCAGACAGCGCATAAAACGACTTCCGCGAAGGCCTCACGCGGGCCAAGCCAGCACCTTATCCTCGTCCTGCTCGGCGAAATCGCCCTCATCCTGGCGCTCTCTCAGGTGATGGGCCGGCTCTTCGTCTACCTACAACAACCCAAAGTGATGGGGGAGATGGTCGCCGGGATCATGCTCGGCCCCAGCCTGCTCGGCTGGCTCTTCCCGGACGCGGCCCATTTGCTTTTTCCCACCGAGGCCGTCGGCTATCTGAACATCCTCAGCCAGATCGGCGTGATCTTTTTTCTCTTCCTCGTCGGGCTCGAATTGGACCCCAAGCTCATCCGCAATCGGGGCCAGGCAGCGGTCGTGGTGAGCCATGTCAGCATCGTCGCGCCATTCCTGCTCGGCGGCGCCTTGGCCCTTTATTTGTATCCCCTGGTCTTCAACGACACGCCGCGGATGCGCTTCAGCTCCGTGGCGCTCTTCATGGGCGCGGCGATGAGCGTGACGGCCTTTCCGGTCCTCGCCCGCATCCTGACGGAACGCAACTTGCACAAGACGTCCGTCGGCGCCATCGCCATCACCTGCGCGGCCGTGGACGACATCTCCGCGTGGTGCATCCTGGCATTCGTCGTCGGCTTTGCACAAGCCGAAGGGCTCGGCCCGGGCCTGTGGACCGGGGCGCTGGCCGCCGCCTACGTGGCGGTCATGTTCTTCGTCGTGCGGCCTTTGTTGGGCCGATTGCAGGGTCTCTACGCTCGCCAGGGCCGGCTGGGCCGCGGCACCACGGCGCTGATCCTCCTGCTCGTGCTCGCCAGTGCCTGCGCCACCGAGGCCATCGGCATCCATGCGCTCTTCGGCGCCTTCCTGATGGGCGCGTTCATGCCCAAGGGCACGCGCTTTGTCCGCGAGGTGAACGGGAAGATCGAGGATTTCACCGTCCTGCTCCTGCTGCCCATTTTCTTCGCCTACATGGGTCTTCGGACGCAAATCGGGTTGCTCAACTCGGGCGAGCTTTGGATGCTGACGGGGCTGATCGTCTTGACCGCCTGCGCCGGCAAGTTCGGCGGCTCGACGCTGGCGGCTCGGGCCTGCGGCATGAACTGGCGCGAATCCTCCGCGATCGGCATCCTGATGAATACCCGCGGGCTGATGCAACTGGTGATCCTCAGTGTCGGACGCGAACTCGGCGTCATCTCCGACGCGGTCTTCGTCATGATGGTGCTCATGGCCCTGGTGACGACGTTTCTCACGTCGCCGGTGCTGCACTGGGTCTACCCCGATCGGCTGCTGCATCGTGCGGCGGAACCTGAACCGATGGCCGAGGGGGGCTTTAGCGTCCTGCTGCCGGTCTCCTTGCCACGAAGCGTCCCGCCGCTCGTGCGATTGGCGGACGTGCTCACCGGCCCGGACAACACGCGACGGCGGATCATCGGCCTGTACCTCCGCGAGGCCGTTGAGCACGAGGCCTATCGAACGGCCGCGAACGGCGCGAAAGAGGAATTGTTCGAACCCCTCAAGGTACTTGTCGACCAAGCCCGCGAGGAGGACATTCCGGCCGAGCCCATCTCTTTCGTCACGCGCGATCCGGCGATGGACATTGCCCGTGTCGCGAAGGAATGGGGCGTGCAGATTGTCTTGATGGGCTTCCATAACCCGGTGATCGGCCAGGCCGTGCTGGGCGGTACCGTGCATCGTGTTCTGCAACACACGCCAACCAACGTTGGTATTTTCGTCGATCGCGGCATGCACACGAAGCCGAAGTCGATCCTCGTGCCGTATCTGGGCAGTCCGCACGATCGATTGGCGTTGGAACTGGCGGCGCGGATGGCCCGTCATAGCGGCGCGGCGGTGACGGTGTTGCACATCATTCCACCGGGCCGCGACAAGGACGGCGCGAGCGGAGAAAAACTCGGCGCGGAATCGGCGACGCAGCGCGTCTTCGCCGACCCGACGCAGCCCGCGCCGGTCACCTTCAAAGTCGTCGAGCACGCCGATCCCATTTCGGCCGTGTTGGAATACGCCACGCCCTTCGACTTGGTGGTGATTGGCATCGCCGAAAAATGGGGGCTGACCTCGCACCTCTTCGGCTGGCACGCCGAGCGCATCGCCCGCGACTGCCCGAGCCCTTTGCTCATTGTCCGAAAGTATTCCAGCCTTCACCCGGCGTAAGTAGTGTCTTCGACACGAATTACAGTGATATTCGCTGGCTCTGTAAGTCTGAGATTTGACGATCGTGGCGGGATTGTCTATATTTGCATAATGACGCAAATGAGCAAGAAACGAAATAACCGGCCCGCCGCTCGCGATTGCTGTGCCGACGTATCGGCCCTCATGGAACCGCGCCTGTTCAAGGCCCTCTGCGATCCGAATCGCATCGCCCTCCTGGCCAGGCTTTCCCAGTGTGGTCGGCCCTGCGCGGTTGGCGAAATCTCCTGTTGCTGTCCGGTCGATCTGTCGGTCGTCTCGCGGCACCTGGCCATCCTCCGCGACGCCGGTGTTTTGACCGCGATGAAAAAAGGTAAACAGGTCTATTACTCGGTCCAGTTCAACTCGCTTGCCTCGACGCTCAGGTCCATTGCCGGCGCGATCGAGGCCTGCTGTCCTCCGCGAAAACCCAAACGAAAGGAGCGACGATCGTGAATACGCAAACCGACATCCGAAAAATCGTTTCGCGAACGTACGCCAAGGCCGTGACTTCTCCTGGCGGGAGTTGCTGCGGCGGCGGGACCGGCCAGAAGGGCGTCCTCGCCAAGCTCGCCGGCTACGGCGCGGACGAATTGGCGGCCCTTCCGAACGACGCCGTCGTCAACTCGTTCGGCTGCGGCAATCCGCTGGCCTTCAGCGAGGTGCTTCCCGGCGAAGTCGTCCTCGACCTCGGCAGCGGGGCCGGCATCGATCTGATCATCGCCGCAAAGAAAGTCGGCCCCACCGGCCGCGTCATCGGCATCGACATGACCGACGAGATGATCGAGCGGGCCAAGTCGAATATCGCCTCCGCCGGCCTGACCAATGTGGAGGTCCGCAAGGGCTACATCGAAGAGTTGCCCGTCGAATCGGCCAGCGTCGATTGGGTCATCTCCAATTGCGTCATTAACCTATCTCCCGACAAACCGCGCGTCTTCCGCGAGATCGCGAGGGTGCTAAAACCCGGCGGCCGGATGCGCGTCAGCGACATCGTCGTCTCCGATCTGCCCGAGGAAATTCGGCGGAGCGCGGCGCTCTACAGCAGTTGCGTCGCGGGGGCGATCAGCGAGGAGGCGTACCTAGCGGGTCTCCGCTGTGCCGGGCTCGTCGACGTCGAAGTCCGCGAGCGCGTCGTTTACGAGGCTGCGCAGCTTCGCGCCCTGGTCGCGTCTGAGCTAGGTGTGGATGAAAAAACGGCGAAGCTCGCTGAGTCCGCGGTCGGCAAGGTCTGGAGCGCAATCGTTTATGCCCGCAAGCCGGAAACGACACAACGAGGTTGACGTATGAGCGAGACGAGCGATGTCCGAAGACTAAACGTCTTCGAGCGCTACCTGACCCTCTGGGTCGGTCTCTGCATGGTCGTCGGCGTCGCGCTGGGTAAGCTCGTGCCGGGCCCGATCGATTCGTTACGCCGCCTCGAATTCGGCGGCGGCAGTCAGATCAACATCCCCATCGCCGTGCTCATCTGGCTGATGATCTACCCGATGATGCTCAAGGTCGATTTCGCCTCCGTCGTCGGCGTCGGAAAACGCCCCAAGGGTCTCGTCATCACCTGCTTTGTCAACTGGCTCGTCAAGCCGTTCAGCATGGCACTGATCGGCTACGTCTTCTTCAAGCACCTGTTCCTGCCGTGGATCGGCGCGGAGTTGGCCGACCAGTACATCGCCGGCGTTATCATCCTCGCGGCCGCGCCGTGCACCGCTATGGTCTTCGTCTGGAGCTACCTGACGCGCGGCGACGCGGCCTACACGCTCGTGCAGGTCTCGGTCAACGACCTGCTGATGCTCGTGCTCTTCGCACCGATCGTCACGTTTCTCGTCAGCGGCACGTCGGCCCTCACCGTGCCGTTCACGGTGCTGCTCTATGCGGTGATCTGCTTTATCGTCATCCCGCTCGCGGCGGGCGTCGTCACCCGCGCCTGGCTGATCCGTACGCACGGCGCCGACTGGTTTGAAACGGCCTTCCTGCCGCGATTCCATCCGACCGCCGTGCTGGCCCTCCTGGCGACGCTCGTCCTGATCTTCGCCTTTCAGGCCGACAACATCACGAGCCGCTCCCTGCACGTCGTGCTGATCGCGATTCCTATTCTGATCCAGGTCTATTTCAATGCGTCGCTGGTCTACGGTTTGATGAAGCTCTTCCGCGTGCCGCACAGCGTCGCCGCGCCGGGTGCGCTCATTGGTGCGAGTAACTTCTTCGAGCTGGCCGTCGCGACGGCGATCGCGCTCTATGGCCCCGAATCCGGCGCGGCCCTCGCCACCGTCGTTGGCGTCCTCGTGGAAGTCCCCGTGATGCTCAGCGTCTGCGCCTTCTGCAACCGCACGCGCGCCTGGTTCATCGCCGAGTCGGCGACGCAGTGCCCGAATCCCGCGCCAGGCTGTTGCGCAAACTGGCAGAGTTTTGCTCGCGGTTCTGTTCATACACCCGGGGCCGCCTCATGAAGAAACGCGCCCTTTTCCTTTGCACGGGCAATTCCTGTCGCTCGCAGATGGCGGAGGCCTTTTGGAGGGAATACGGCGGCGACCGATGGGAAGTCGTCAGTGCAGGCACGATACCGTCGGGGCGCGTTTATCTTCCGGCCATCCAGGTCATGGTGGAAAAAGGCATCGACATCAGCCATCAGCAAAGCAAGTCCGTCGCGCCCTACACGGGACAGCAGTTTGACGTGGTGATCACCGTCTGTAGCGATGCGGAGCGCGCCTGCCCGGCTTTTCCAAACGGGCGCAAGCACATCCACCACGGTTTCGACGATCCGCCGAGAGCGCCCGGCAGCGATGACGACCGTCTGCGAGCCTGCCGACGCGTGCGGGATGAAATTGAGGCGAAGGTCAAGGAATGGATCGAATCCGAAACCCGCCGCTCGTTTTAGGGTTTCTTTTCGATAATGAATGCTTCATAAAGAACTGCCGCTACGATCGCGCCGATAACCGGACCGAGCCAGTACACGAATTGCTGCGCTCCAAA
>CAYMXF010000034.1:0-1309 GCA_964393935.1 uncultured Planctomycetaceae bacterium | reverse complement strand
CATCGCGACCGTCACCGCCGGGTTCACGTGCCCGCCGGAGATGTTCATCGTCGCCGAGACCGCGACGGACAGCGCGATGCCGTGTGCGATGGCGACCCCCAGTAGGCCCTCGTAGCCCGCCCCCTTCATGGTCGCCAGGCAAATCGCCCCGGCCCCGATGAAACAAAGGATGAAGGTTCCAACCGCTTCCGCGACGAGCTTATTTCTTAACATGCGGCGGCACTGTAAGAACGCCCGCAGAGGCTGTCAAGCGTTTGTGGTAAGATGAGGCCCCCACAGGCGTGCGAGTGAAGAACTGGCAAACAAAGTAAGGAGTCACCACCATGACAAAACTCACAATCCCAAACGGAAGACAACGAAACGTGGTCAACGGCGTCGCCGGCGCGGCGTTGGTGATCGCCGTCGCCGCGTGGGCCGAAGACTCGGTTCCTAACAGCTACGCCCCCGTGAAGGTCACCGAGAGCTTCAAGAGCATCAAGGAGCGGATGGAAAAGGCCAAGCCCGCCGTGGAGCAGGCTCATAAGGCGCTGCTCGCCGATCGCTACGACCTCGCGGACAAGGCGGCCCCCGGCGTCGCGATGTCCAAAGGCAAGCCCGTGCAAGGCGGCGTCCGCGTCAAGCTGCCGAGCGGCATGACCTGGGACAAGCTCGGGGCCATGACGCCCGACGAGATCAAGTCCAAGGGCGCGTTTCCCAAGGGCTTCCTCCCGCTGTCGCACCCGAACCACCCCGAAGGCGGCATGCTCTTCCCGCAACACCACATCGACGAGATCAAGCGCCAGGAAGCCCGCGACCTGGCGCGCTTCGATCTCGACTTCGACTTTCCCAAGCACCTGCTGCCCGAGTTTCCGCCGCCGATCTACCTGACCACGCGGCCGGACCTGGGCGACGTCTCCCAAGGTCAGCTCGTGACGATCATGAATTACTACGAGCTGTTCAACGGCATCCTCAACCCCAAGCAGATCGAGGGCCTGCGGCTCTTGCTCACGCCCTTCCCGCAGCAGCAGTTCAACCAGACCGAAGACCGCCGCACCGTCCTGCCCAGCCGCGGCGTCGCCTGCTTCGATTGCCACGCCAACGGCCACACCAATGCCGCGACGCACCTCGCCGGCGACGTCCGCCCGCAGGAATTTCGCCATCGCATCGACACGCCCAGTTTGCGCGGCGTGAACATCCAGCGGCTGTTCGGTTCGCAGCGCGCCCTCAAAAGCGTCGAGGACTTCACCGAGTTCGAGCAGCGGGCGGCCTATTTCGACGGCGACCCCGTCATCGCCACGAAGAAGGGCGTGAATATCCTGGAGCGCGGCAG
>CAYMXF010000033.1:0-19585 GCA_964393935.1 uncultured Planctomycetaceae bacterium | reverse complement strand
AGCACGGCGCATTTGATGGCGGCCTCGACCCGTTGATTGTGAAAGGTCCGCGCCCAGAGCTTCCCTCCGAACACCGTCTTGAATCGGAACGTCGCATTCTCAGCCAGGCTTTGCCGGGCGCAGGCGCTCGACCTTCGCCAACCATATCGGCTCTGCACTTCAATCGCGCGCCGGGTAGCGTCGCGCGCCACACGCCACGTCGGTGGATCAGGTCCTTCACTCAATTCTCGCGCTCCGCCGCGGCACGATGGTTGCAACAGCGCCGCAGGCCAATACCGCCTCGTATGCGGCGCGGGTATCGTAACCCCGGTCGCCGGAGACCGGGGCGATGGCGCCAGGGATCTGCGAGAGCAAGGCCGGCAGCCGCCGGCTGTCATGAATGCAACTCTCGGTGACTTCCGTGGCAAGGATCTCCCGGGTCGTTTCGTCGACGCCCAGGTGCAGCTTTCGCCAGACCCTTCGGCTTCCAATCCGGTATTTCCCCGCAGGCCACGCGCCCGCGCCATAGACCTGCAAGCCTGTCGAATCCACGACGACGTGTCGAGCGCCCGAACGAGATGCCGGTGGTAGGCTTATGGCGAACCCTGCCTGCCGCTGGCTCGTGGTGCGGTCGTCTGGTACGGGGAGTTCGAGCCTCATGAGCGTCAGGACGGACGCCAAGAATCCCTGCGTGGCCCGAAGGCTGAGGTGAAAGACTGATTTGAGAATGAGCCCACACTCGATGGCAGCGTTCGCCTACACCTTTGGCCTGCCAGGGTCATTGCGGCGCGTCGTGTCTCGCCATGCGGCGACCGCACCCTCGTCGAACCAGAGCGTCAGCTGCCCTCGACCGACCAGCGCCCGATGATACGCCGGCCAGTTTCGGACCTCGTATCGGAACCTGAATTCGGGTTTATCCATCTCCCCATGTTAGCAGCCATCCGCTGAATCCATTTCTGCAACAACGCCAAACTGCTCCGTCGATCTGGCGTTGATGTCGCTCGCAGGGTCCTCGCTTCTCGCACTGGGCTAGGACGCGCCGCTATATCGGCCCGTTCAACGCGTAGGCTGCATCAAGTCCGTCGCGCTGCTCCGTCGACACCATCATCAGTACGTACGGATGTAGTTTTCGTAAAGGACAGCGATCGGATCTCATTATAGTCTCGCAGGCAACGTCAAATAGGGACCCCGATTTCGAGAAGCGTGTAGAAGATTGTGCATGTTCGCCGTGAGCCTACGCCGTTGGTTCTTTGAGCTTGACGACGGCCGTCTCCACGGCAGTGCCCTTGAAGAAGTCTGGGTTCATCCCAGCGTGCAGCCGGACTGCATTCTCGAACGTGAAGGCGCGAAAATCGGCCTCGTCGATCAAGCCCTCGTTGACCAGCTCGTAAGCCTCCGCGACGACCCCAGTCATGTCGCGCACGTCAAAGTGGCCAATGTCGGACCCGAACATCGCATTAAGACGCACGCCAAAACGGTTCATCCGCCGATCGAACGCGACCGCCGTCGTTCGATCGTCCGCCTCGCAGCCGAAGAAGAACCGCGCCATGAAGAGGTCCCGGATGTCCTCCGCTTTGTTGATTCCGCTGACCACCCAGTCATCGATATCGGCAAGGTTCTCGGCAGGCTCGTATTCGTTGCCGTTGTTCGTTCGCAGCGTGGTGACGTGCCGCCGGAGACGTTCCGGGGCATGGCTCTCGAACAATTGCGCGAGAAGCCCGGTGTCGACGCGCCTCGGATCAAGTTCCGCCAGAAGGCGCGAACGATTACGCTTGTCCCAGTGCTCTATCAAATGATTGTACAAGTCGGAGGCCCACCCGGCGCCGCCCTCGAGGAAGGCGAAGTTGAGTTCCGGAAACCGTTGCGCGATTCCGGACAGCACCAGCGCCTTGCACAGCGCCTCGTGCGCCGCAGCGAAATGTCCGATGTGGTTGAAGGTAAAATTTCCTGTCGATGCCCGTGTCCCCCAGCCCATGCTGCCGCCATGAGCCGTTATGGCGACTTTCATTTCCACGAACTTCGCCCAGACGGAATCGTAGTCATGCGCGCTCTCGAGTCCCAAATTGTCGATCCAGAATCCGTATCGCGCCAACTCGGGCGCCGTCCTGGCGACTTCGTCTACCGGCCGCGCCACGCAGCCACCGATCATCGCGACCTTCAGGCCGAGCTTGCCCACCGCAAACTCCAGCTCCTCAATCGCCTCCGCCGGGCTGTGCATCGGAATTACGGCCGCGGGTGTCATCCGGTCCGCGTGTTCACGAAAGAGGTCGGCGTGAAGCCGGTTGATGGCGCGTACGCCGGCCCGGCGTAACTCTTCGTCGGGATGGCGGATGATGTGGATGCCCAGCGTCGGGTAGAGGATGAGGTAGTCCAAGCCGAGGTCATCGAGCCGCTGTCGCAGCAAGCCCGGGAGCATGGCGGTCGCACGGTCCAGCGTTGCCGAGGCGGGAAATATCCAGAAGGATGGCCGCGTCACCCGCTTGGCACGTCGTTCAGCGGGTGTCAGGCCGTGCCAGCCAACTGCCTGCGGCTGCCCCACCTGGCTGAAACTGTGTGCCGGACCGTGCTTCAAAAAAGCAACGTACCGCTCGACTACGCGCGTCCCAGCCACGTCTTTCAAATAATCGAGGACAGCGGGCACGAACTCGATCACGTGTCCATCGCCGTCGATGATCGGGTGGCTGAGTCGCTTTCGAATCTCGGCCGACGATGATTGATGCTGAGGCTCGCTCATGACCCGCTGAACTAGACCGGAACCCAGCGTTGCGAGGCGACATCAAGCATCACAAGTTCCACTTTCAAGCTTCGGAATAGCCACCGACCGTCGCGCCGCACGAACTCATCGTGATACGCTACGAGCTGCCACCGTGTCTCTTCCCGATCATTCTCTCGCGTCATGTGCGGCATCAGCATCCGCCAGCGCCCGGTGGCCGTGTCTCCGCGCACTTCAATAATCGGATTTATCAGCAGATGCGCCGCAAAGACGATCTTTCCGGAAACTCCAGCAAAGAAGTCCCTGATCGCTGCCCGCCCCACGAGGCGGCCGCGTTTACGCCCACCGTCCCAAACGGCGTCCTCGACGAACAGCGCCGCGATGGCATCAGGATCGTAGTTGTCGTCGCAGTGCAGGCAATAGGTTGCCTTCAATTGCTTGATTGCTTCAATCGCTTCAAGCCGCGCGACCCGATCCGCGAGCGACGCCTCGGACATGACGCCTCCTTTCGATCTCAGGTATCAGCCGCGGCCGTGAGCAGCGGTGCTTTTCGGAGGTGCCAATCGGTCACCGCCTGGTAGGCGCACCCGACACGGAAGAGGACAGATTCGTTAAACCATGCCGCCGCCAGCGACAGAGCGACCGGCAGGCCAGCCAATGAAAAACCGCAGGGCAAGGCCAGGACGGGAACTCGGGCGATCGACCAGACATAGCAGAACCGCGTCAGCCGTCGGGTGACGGCGGTCGTCTGGTCGCTCTCGGCAATCAGTGGCGGTGCGACCGGCACCATCGGCGATAGCACGATATCGACCTGGTCGAAGACTCGCTTGATCTGCCGGCACCACCCTTCCATCCAGCGCAATCCGGCGGCGTAGTCGATCCCCGGGCGGCCGGACCCAATGCCCAGGCGCTCGCGCGTATCGTTCCCGAATAACTCCGGCGAGCGTGCCAGGCGCTCGCGGTGGATGTCTGCGCAGTCGGTGTGAAAGATTTTCTCGAACGCCTCTTTCGCGTCTGCCGGACCGTCGATGTCGATTGAAACAAGACGGGCGCCTAGTTGCTCCAAGCGCCGCGCCGCGGCCATCACCGAATCGAGTATGTCGGCGTCGGTCTCCTCGAAAAAATAGGCCCGCGGCATGCCGATCCGCACGCCTGTAATCCCGTCACTCAAGTGGGGCAAGACATCCTCGACCGGACGATCCTCGGTGATCGGGTCTCCGGGATCGTACCCTGAAATCGCTGAGTAGACGCGCGCGATGTCGACTACCCGCCGAGCCATAGGGCTTATCGTGTCGAACGGTGGGCTGACGGGCATGACGCCGCGGTTTGATATCCGACCATATGTTGGCCGGAGCGCGGCAATGCCATTCAGCGCCGCCGGGAGCCGCCCCGACCCGCCCGTATCGGTGCCGAGCGACGCGACGGACATGTCCGCTGCAACCGAAACTGCCGATCCCCCGCTGGAGCCGCCAGGAATTCGCTCGGGATCCCAAACATTGCGGCAGCGGCCGTAAAAAGGGTTCTGTGTCGTGCCGCCATACGCGAATTCATGCAGGTTGGCCTTGCCGATGATGACAGCGCCGGCAGCATTCAGTCGCCGGACCACCTCGGCGTCGTGTGACGGCACGTGGTCGGCAAAGAACCGCGAGCCGCACGTCGTCCGGATTGCTTCCGTGTCGATATTGTCTTTGAGGATGATGGGCATGCCATGAAGCACGCCGCCCCAGCGGCCCGCGTCGGTCGCTGCGTCAAGCTCCAGCGCTCGGGCGAGCGCTGCATCACCGCAAACCGTGATCAGCGCCTTCAGCAGCGGATCATATCGCTCGATACGATCAAGGCACGCCCGAGCCGCCTTTTCGCACGATCCCAGGGCATTGCTTCCGGCCTTTCCCATCGTCGAACCCTCGCGTCACACTTCACATCATGTTCGGCAGGACAAGTGCGATCTCCGGATAGAAATACAGGATGAACACCACCAGGATGTTCATGAGCCAGAACGGCAGCGATCCCATCGCAATCGTCTGAATTGGCACTTCGGGCGCCATCGCCTTGACTGCATAGAGATTGAGGCCCACGGGCGGCGTCACCGCGGCGACCTCCATCATCGACACCACGATCACTCCGAACCAAATCGGGCTCCAGCCGACAGCCTTGACGATCGGGACCGCCAACGGGATCGTAAGCGCTAGGATGCTCGTGACCTCCATCAGGCAGCCCAGGACGAGGTAAACAAGCACGAACATCACGTAGAGTTGAAACGGAGGAAGTTTCAGCGCGATGATCCATTCCGTGACGACCTCGCTGAAGCCGTTGAGGGCGAGAAAGTTGCTATAAACCAGCGACCCGATCACGACCATAAGGACCGACGCCGAGGTCATCGCCGAATCGCGAAACGCGTGCAGGATTCCCTTCAACGTCTGCTTTCGCCGCACCGTTCCGATGATCAAGACCAGGATCACGCCGATTGCCGCCGCCTCGACCGGGGTCCAGATTCCGAAAAGCATCCCAAGCACGATCGAGATCACCACTAGGATGAACGGCAGTACCGAGGGCATCGCGGCGATCTTCTCGCGGCGGCTGAATTTCGGCCCCGGTGGTCCGAGGGCGGGGTTAAGTAAACACCGCACGAGGATCACCGCAGCGTAGAAGACACTCGTCAGCAGCCCTGGCAGGATCCCGGCGATGAGGAGCTTGCCGACCGATTCCTCAGCAAAGATCGCATAGAGCACCAGCGTAATGCTTGGCGGGATCATTATCGCGACGGTGCCACCGACGCAGATCGCCCCAACCGAAAGTCCGATCGAGTAGTTGAATCGCCGCAGCTCGGGCAAGGCAATCCGGCACATGGCTGCGGCGACGGCGACACTCGATCCGGTTATGGCTGCCATGCTGGCGCACGTCGCGATCGTGGCGACGGCGATCCCGCCGGGGACCCGGCCAATCCAGCGGTAGAACGCATTGAACAGATCAGTGGTGATACCGGAGGCCGCGGCCAATGCTCCCAGCGCGATGAACAGTGGGATCACCATCAGCGAGTAGGAGCTCGTGACGTCCACGCTCTGGATCAACAAGAGATTGATTCCCGTCATCGCGTTGCCCGAATACAGCGCCGAGCCAACGATTCCCGCGATCGCGAGGGTCACGCCGATTTGGACCCCGGCCGTAAACAGAACCGTGAGGATTGCAAGCGACACTAACAACGAGAGCGTTGCAATGTCATCCATTTTACGGTGGCACCAAGGTGTCCGGAGCGGGGGGGTGCTCGTCGATCCCGGAATAGACCTGGCGCGCCCCCCTCGCGAGTTGCCAAAGGATGGTAAGACAGATGAGTGCGCATCCGATGACAATTGCCGACATCAGGACCGTGGTTGGAATCTGGATGAACCCGCGCCGCAGGAAGCCGCCTTGCCATGCCTTGATCCATTCGCGGCATGCACTGACGAGGATCACGCCGTAAAAGAACAGCGCCGTGAGGCTATCGAGAACACGAAGCCCGCCCGCGGTACGGCCACGAGCACGAGAAGAGAGAATGTCAACTCGTAGGTGTTGGTTCCCGAACTGCACATAGCCGATCGACAGGAATGCGATGTAGACAAGCCCAATCTCGGCGAACTCGAACACGCCAATCAGCGGCCGCCCCGTGAAATACCGGGCGAGCACGTCCGTGGTGACCATCACGGCGAGAAGGAACAGCAGAACCCCGCCGATCAGCGCAAACGCGCGGAGCGCGTGTTGCCACGCGTGTTCGAAACCTGTCATGGGCGCGCGAATGCGCTTACGGCCACTCGGTGACGATCAGTAGGGGCGCCACTTGCCGGTGATATAGTCGTTTACCAGCTCGCGATAGCGGGCGACGATCTCGGTGCCAGGCAGCCCCTTCTCGTTCATTGCGTCGGCTGCCAGTTTCGTGAAGTCAGGTGACCGTTTTGCCAGTTCCGCCGTATCTCCGGGTGAGAGGTGCCGAATCGTCACGTCCAGCTTGCGCAAGTCGTCGAACGCCGTGTTTTGCACTTCGATCATTCGGTCGGCGCCGTACGGCGTCATCTCGTGGCTAACTCGCCTAATCGCCTCCTGGTCGCCCGGTGACAAGCGGGACCAGCTCTCGTTGTTGAACAGGTAGGCAACCGGCGCGATCATCGTCAGCGCCCCGTCCTTCGGGCCTGTCGTGACGACGTGCTTCGCCACCTCGCCGAATCGCCCGACGATCATGGCCGGCGGATCGGTAAGCGCCGCGTCAAGAACGCCAGTCTGCAAACTGGTGTAGATCTCACCGAACGCCATCGCCACCGGGACTGCGCCGGTCGCATCGAGCAGACGCGGAATCATGGAACCAAAGGCACGCGTCTTCCGGCCGTGAAAATCCGCCAATGTCTGAATCGGCTTGGTTGCGATGATGGCATACGGCGGGGTCGGAACCCAGAACACCGCGCGCACGCCGAGTTTCTCGAACTCGGCATTGAAGGGGGCGAACTCCTCGCTCAGGCGCATGGTGATCGCGGTCATGCCCTTGAGATCGAGCTTGTTGCCCAGATCGATGTCGACGGTGCCCGCCAGCGTCGCCGCTATGGGGAGCTGCCCAGGAAAGAACGAGACGACCATCGACCCAATATCGGCGACCCGCCCCCTGATACCCTCGAGCATGTTTTCCGGCTTCAAGAGTGTGCCACCTGCAACATGCCGGATCTTCACCCGGCCCTCGGTCGCCGCCTCGATCCGCTTGATCCACTCGTCGGCAATGACGCCGACTTGCACGTGCGTCCGGGCATAGCCGTTTGCGTACACGAGCTGTACGGTCTGCGCGGACGCCTCATTCCCGTGAAACAGCGAACCAGCGCATAGCAGTGCAATGATCCACAGTGTTCGCGCTCGCATTTTCGTCTCCATCATCCTTGGCTGATCGACACCCGCCAAACCCAAAGCCGGTTCTGCTGGCCGATTGCCGTGTTGCGTTAGGTTGCTCATGAAACGATCCACGGCTCATCATGCAGGCTGGAGGTCGTGGATTGGAATACCTTTGGGATACTTGTCCGTGATTTCCTTCGACACCCTGAAGTTCAGCAGGGCGCCTTCGGTCTTCGCGAGGATAATCGTGAAATGCGATTTTTTGTGAAGCGAGCGAACGATGCAGCCCTCGATCAGGTGTCCCATGTAGGCCTTCCCAGCGTGCGTCACCGTCACATGAACGTGAAGGTTAGGCTCACCCTTCCTGTAGACGATGCCCGATGTCTTTTCCGAGTCGTACGTGTCGAGGTTCTGGCCGATTGTGCCAAAGCCGCTGCATTCCATCATTCCCTTGAGTTCCAACACGCCCGGCGGCTGGTCTGATTGCGTCGCCTGCACGGGCATGCTGAGCCGAGCCGCTTTCAGGCCGCCCACGATGTTGAGAACCAGGCCTGTCTGGATGTTCTCTCGCTTAGCGATCTCCATGATCTCGTTGTAGAGGTCACCGTCTTGCGACAGCTGGCAATACAAGACGTCTGAAATCTTCGCGTGGGCAATGACGTCAACCATGGTCTTACACCTCCATTACCGAGGATCTCTCAGCTGACTGACTCCCGAACCGGATTAACCGATGCAGCGGCGACGGCCTGCCGGAAAGCATCCGCAGCACTCTTCACGCCATTCAAGAGAATTAGCGTGTCGGCTGCGTAGAAGAAGAAACGGCATTCCTTTGCGAGCCATGCCGGCGCCTCGGCGGGGCCATAAAGGCCAATCCCGACGTGCCGTCCGGCGACCGGAGCCCTTGCGACTGCCTGGATCACCCGTTCCGTCGCCTCAAGCACGAGAGGATCGTTGACCTGCCCTGGACGCCCCAGCGATGACGCTAAGTCGGAGCGACCAACCAAAATGACGTCTGGACCGGGCGCAGCGCCGACGATGTCGTCGATATTGTCGACCGCAAGCTTGTCCTCGATCTGGGCGACGAACAACACTCGATCGTTCATGCGGCGAGCGTGGCCGAGGAAACCGGCGCGTAGCCCCCCGTAGCCCGCGACGCGCGTCAAGGTACACGTGCCCCGAGTCCCTTCGGGCGCGTATTTCATTGCGGTTCCGACTTTGCGCGCATCGTTGCCGGTTTGCACGAACGGAACTACCACGCCCTCTGCGCCGAGCTCTAGTGCTTCGAGGATGGATTTCTCGTCGCTATCTCGAACCCTGATCAGTGGAGAAATGCCGCGCAACTCGGCCGCGCGAATCATGTTCTCGACTGTTTCCCAGTTTTTTGGGCTGTGCTCGAGGTCGATGATTACGAAGTCGAGGCCCGCAAGCCCAAGGATCTCGACAACCCCGGCGCTCGGCAGGAATACGAACGTGCCGAAGACGGCCTCGCCCCCGGCGAGGCGAGCCTTAAGCCCGGATATCATCGAGCTTTCCCCCAGCACGCGCTTCGCGGCTCATTTGATTTGTTCTATCATTTGAATGATGCGCCCGGGTCAAAAGGGCGTCAAGCTTCCGAATCGAATGTGCTCGTATCTCCACCGATTCGGCTACCGGCGAACCTTCGAGCTGAGTGCCATGATCACGGTCATTACCCGCTTCCATCTCGAGGCTCCAGCGGACGCCTCCCATCTTGCCGAGTGATTCCGCGAAAGCGCAAACTACAACGCGCGCATCCCGGGTCTTGTGCGCAAGTACTCTGCGGTCGCGGAGGATGCACGCTCCGTGGTTGGCATTTACATGTGGCGGGACCGGGCATCGGCCGAGCGACTTTTTGCCGCAGAATGGCAGGACATAGTGACGCGCCGCTGGGGATCGCCACCAGAACTGGCGTGGTACGAAACCCTCGTCATCGTTGACGGATTGGTGGCGACGCCGGAGCATGCCGCTACCGGATCGGCCCCTTCTTCCAACCATATTGGGCCGCAGCTACTTCTTCGCTGATGTAGCCCCGGCGGAGATCTGTTTCGATCGCCTCCGAGGATCGGCTCTTCGGATCCTCGAAGCCGCCCCCGCCTGGTGTCTGGACGGTTAGCTGATCCCCGGCCTTGAACCGAATGTTCTCGTCCTTCGTGCGCATGGGCGGCATGTAGGTTTGGTTCCCAAGCATGAGCTCGATGTTGGTGCGCGCGCCGCTCCCGCCCCCCGCGATTCCGAACGGACCTCTCTTACCGCGGTCCCCCAGGATCGAGAGCGAGCTTTCGCCACGTAAAAGCCGCAACTTGTATTGCACGCCCAGCCCGCCTCGAAACCGTCCCGGGCCGCCCGAGTCTTCGCGTAGGGCATATTCTTCGAAGAGCAGCGGCGTCTGCTGCTCGACAACCTCGAGCGGCGGGGTCCTCGCGAGTCCCACCGAGGTACAAGCGTTCGAGATGCCATCTCCACCCAGGTATCCACCGTGGCCGCCGCCGGTATAGAAATAGAAGATGTAGCGTCGCTGTTCCTCTGGGTCGTAACCGCCGATCGCCACGTTGATCGACGTGCCGACCGGCGCACCGTGCAGGCGCTCGGGGATGACCTGTGCGAATGCCCCGAAACACACGTCGGTTACCCTCTGCGAGACCTCAGCCGCGCAACCCGACACCGGGCGCGGGTATTTGGCATGGAGAAAAGTGGCTTCCGGTGCGATGACCTCCAGTGGCTCGAAGCATCCTGCGTTCATCGGAATCTCTGGAAATACGTGCTTGAACGCGATGTAGACCGCCGCGGTTGTCGTCGCCAAAACCGAGTTGAGCGGACCACGACACGGGGGCGAACTGTGGCTGAAATCGAACACGATCCGATCGGGCCTCACCGTCATGTCGAGCCTGATCCACAGTGGCTCGTCTTCGATCCCGTCATTGTCCATGGCATCTTCAAAGCTGTAGGTGCCCGGTTTCAATTGCCGGATCTTTTCCCGCACAAGGCGCGCCGATTGTTGATGGAGCAAGGCGATGGCCTCGCGAAGCGTATCGACCCCGTATTCAGCGATCAGTCGCTGGAGGTCGCGCTCCCCGGATCGCAAGGCCGCCACTTGGGCTTGAAGATCGCCAAGTCGTTGTTCGGGCACACGGACGTTGTCGAGAATGAGCTGTAGCAGATCATCTTCGAGAACACCCTCGCGGTAAATGCGCACGCCACCGATGCGCAGCCCCTCCTGCTGCACCTCCGTTGCCTTGGTGACGTATCCGCCCGGAGCGGCTCCGCCGATGTCGGGCCAATGACCACTTGATCCAAGGAAACAAAACAGCGCGTCTCCGGCGAATACCGGCATGATCAGCTTCATGTCCATCAAGTGGGTGCCGCCCAGGTAGGGGTCGTTCAACATGTAGATGTCGCCCGGTCGATGTCGTCGCGGCTTGCAAGCAATCGAGCCGACGCCGAACTGCATCGCGCCGATATGGATCGGCATTCCGGTACTGCCCTGCGAAACCAATAACCCCTTATCCGAGGTGTATATGCCGGAGGCCCGATCTCGTCCTTCAGAGATGATGGGCGAAAAAGCAGCACGATCGAGGACGGTATCCATCTCCTCGGCAATCTGCCGAAATTGATTTTGCAGAACGGTCAACGTGATTGGGTCGATCATGGCCTCACACCCCCATGCGTCGAATGTCGATGTTGCCCCAGGGATCGATGCGTGCGGTCCAGCCCGACGGGATCAATGTCGTGGTGTCTGTCTGGTCGATGCGCGCCGGTCCCGTCACCTCTGAGCCGACCCGAATCTCCAACCGATGCAGGACCGTGGTGTCGTGCCACCGCCCACTGAACATGGCCCTAGTCGTACGAAGTGCGCCGGTGGTCGGCATATCGGGTGTCAAGTTAATCCGTAGCGGATGGTCCCCTAAGCGAGATGCCGCAGCTCTCACCCGGAGATTGATGAGCCGGATTGGTACATTGCTCACCGTCACGGAGTATCGCGTGCGATACTCCTGTTCAAAACGGCCCACCAGCTCGGAAATGGTCAGGCTCGGAGCGGGAACGTCGAGTGTGAGGCGATGGGTCTGCCCTTCGTACTGCAGTGCCGCTTCATATCGCAGATGCACAGACTCGGCCGCAATTCCGTCCTCCGTCATCACCGCCATTACGCGCGAAACCATGCGCTTGTAAAGGTCGTGAATATGGTCGGGCGAAACATCTGCAACCCGCTGGTGAACACTCCACGTATCGTCATAGCGGACATCGGCGAGCAGGCAACCCAAAGCAGACGTTACGCCGGGCCAGGCTGGCACGAGAACCCGGGGGATGAAGAGGCGCTCGGCGATACTGCAGGCATGAAGCGGACCCGCGCCACCAAATGGGACCAGAACGAACTTCCGTGTATCGAGACCTTTTTCGAGCGTGATTTTTCGAATTGCGCCCGCCATATTGAGATCGATCACACGCAGTGCCGCTTCCGCGGCGCCTTCGGCCGTCACTCCCATTGAATGGCCCAGCTGGGTAAATGCCTCATGCACATCCGGCATCCGGTTCTCGATTCCGGGCAATACCTTCGTGCTATCTAGACGGCCGAGCAAGACGTTGGCGTCGGTCACCGTGGGACGCGTGCCGCCGCGCGCGTAGCAAATCGGCCCAGGATCCGCGCCGGCGCTCTCGGGTCCGACATGCAGAATGCTGGCCCCATTCAGGTAGATGATGCTTCCACCGCCGGCCCCGATTGTCTCGATATCGATCATCGGCACGCGCGATGGAATCCCGTAGTCAAATTCCTTTTCCTCCGCCAGCGCCGGCTCACCATTGAGTATGACAGCAACGTCGAAACTGGTCCCGCCCATGTCGGCGGAGATCACGTTGGGTGCGTCAATCTGCTTACCAATCCAGCTTGCCGCAATCGCGCCGCCCGCCGGCCCGGAGAGAACACTGCGGCAGGCGCTGCGTGACGCATTCGCAACGTTCAGCGCACCACCGTTGGACTGCATGATCCTGAAGGTGTGACGATATCCCGCGGCACCGAGCTTCTCCTCAACCGCGGTGAGATACCGATGAAGCAAGGGCTGGAGATATGCGTTGATCGCGGTTGCCGTTACCCGCTCGAACTCCCCGACCTCCGGCAGCACCTCGTGGCTGAGACTTATGTAGCCGTTGGGCCACAACGGCTCCAAGATTCGCCGTGCCTGCACCTCGTGCGCGGGGTTCGCGTAGCTATGCATGAACATGACCGCAAGCGATTCGACGCCGTCCGCGACGAGAATCTTCGCGGCCCGCTCAACTGCCGACGGATCAAGCGGAACAATCACCTCTCCGCGTGCCCCAATGCGTTCAGGCACCTCGGACCGCCAGTCTCTTGGTACGAGCGGGTGGAACTGTCCCGTCATCCCGTAGTCATTCGGGCGCGTACGGCGTCCCAGTTCCAGGAGATCGCGAAATCCGCGGGTCGTGATCAGACCCGTGCGGGCGCCCTTACGTTCCAGCAATGCGTTTGTTCCCACCGTTGTGCCATGCACGACGGCAGCAATATCGCCGACAGCAACCGTTTCGGCCAATGCCCTCAGGAATCCTTCCGCCTGGTTCCGGGTTGTCGGCACTTTCTTGATGCGGATCTCGCCAGTGTTCGTATTCAGCAGAACCGCATCTGTAAAGGTGCCGCCTACGTCGACGCCCGCCAACCACCCCATCCCGTGTCTCCTTCCAAGTGGAAATGTCCTATCGCTCGATACCCCCATCAAAGCCTTGATTGCATTGATCGCTCACGATGCAGTTTGCGGTCGCCGTCAACGAATTGGGTGCCGAAACTGGGAAAAGATCGTCAGACGGGCCTCGTGCGGTGAGTACACAAACGGCGCTGCTCGGAACCGAGTAAGAGGAGATGCAGAAGGCATTTCTAGTGACGGAAGCGCGTGGACGCGACCCTCGTAGCTCCAAGATACCGTGAATGTCCAAACCAACATGACCAATATGCATGTGGTTCGATCGACACGATGACTCACCTCGACTCGTTCGCAATAAATTAAATGAATTGTACTGACAAATCCGGCGGGCGTCCACGTACGGCGTTGCAGCACAGGCATGCAATGCTCGTGGCGATTTCGCCTGTGCCTCCGTGGGAACCCGGAAATCATGGTAGCCCCATTCCGCAAGCTAGTCGCCAGAGCCCCGCCGCACCTCCATTCGGTAGATGAACTTGTCAGCGCGGTGCGTGTCGATGGTGAACTCGATCAGCTTGTCCCGTGGACCAAAATACCAGCGGAGAATCTGGAGGCCAGCGGCGCCCTCCCGAACATGCAGCTGACGGGCGGCCTCTGATGGTAGATCTACAGCCCTCAAATGTTGTTCGACAAGGCGCACCAGCGGTCCGTATCGCGACTCGACCAGGGTAAAAATCATCGGTGGGCGTTTTGGTATATCGGCGCGGACGTCCGCATAATCCGGATTGACGTAAATCTCCGTAACACAGATCGGACTGTTCGATCTCGGCGGTAGCCTGTACCCGAAGATCCGGAGCCATTTTCGCCGCCCGTGCGAGTGCACCTTGCGACTGGCCTCCGGCGGCAGCGGAGCGAGATCCTTGCTGATTACCTCGAGGTAATACTCTGATCCATAGCGCGCCCAGTCCTGGAGCACGCCGCCGTCCGTGACCAGGCTGCGTGTCGGAAATCGCGACACCACCCGGGTGCCGTGCCGTGGTCGGCGCACCACCAGACCCATGTCTTCAAGATGGTTGAGCGCCGCAATGACCGTCGAGCGCCCCACCCCGAGCCGACTGCTGAACTGGTGCTCGGTGGGGAGAGTCGATCCGACACGATACTTCCCCGAGGCAATAGCCTCGACCAGGGAATCAGTGAGACGTTGATAGAGGGGTTTTGTCTGTCGGGCCATGTTGATCTTGTGCAGGCTAGAGCCGCCGTCGAAACTTGCATGGACGAGCCCCCGAGCACCATCGGAGGCGCGAGACAATTAACTTTAGCGCCTTCGGGCAGCGGTCGCGTCACGGGACGCATTATTTGTACGATTAAATTATGCCGGATGTCCAAGGGGTGCTCTGAAGACCGCCAACATACCGATTACAGACAAGTGCACATTCAGCTCATCCATTGGATAAGTTCACGCTCCTATTGATGTTCGCGCTACCTGAAGCGTAATCCATGGTGGGTAGCCACGAACGGACTGTCATCGTCGTCGTGCCCGCACCATGAATGGGGAACTTGAATGCGTTTCGCCACATACGAACAGAGAGGTCAACGTCGAATCGGTGCGATGATCGGTGAGGACCGTGTCCTCGACCTGCGGAATGCAGCGATGCAGCGGTTGAGATTCATCGACCGATCCGCGGTGCAGGCTGAACGGGCGGCGGTGGCCATGATTCCCTCTGACATGGTCCGCTTCCTCGCAGGTGGTGTCCGCTGTCTCACAGCTGCCCGTCAGGCAATCAAGTTCGCTGCAACGGCTAAGGCGGCGGGTCGTGACCTAACTCTATCACTCAGGAACATACGCATTCTCGCCCCGGTCCCCTAGCCCGGCAAAATCTTGGGAGTGGGACGAAACTATGGCGCACACTTGGCCGAGGCCGGAATGTCGGCACAGGAGAAACCGCGCATCTTTGCCAAGTTTTCCTCCTCGGTCGTGGGACCCGGAGGCGTCATCCACAAACCGAAACTGGTGCAAAAGCTCGATTACGAAGCCGAGCTTGCTGTCGTCCTAGGCCGACGTGCACGGGACGTGCCTGAGTCAGAGGCAATGCGGGTCATTGCCGGTTATACCCTAGTTAACGATGTCAGCGCTCGAGAGCTCCAGTTTGATATCAGTCCACCACAAACGAGCTTCGCGAAAGGGATGGACGGCTTCTGCCCGATGGGTCCATGCCTCGCAACCATCGACGAGTTCGACGACCCGCACGCTTTACAGCTGCGGTGTTGGGTAAACGACGAAATGGTTCAGGACGGCAACACGCGTGACATGACCTTTTTCGTGCCGTTCCTGGTATCTTATCTGA
Organism: uncultured Planctomycetaceae bacterium; assembly: GCA_964393935.1. Classification (GTDB taxonomy): domain Bacteria; phylum Planctomycetota; class Phycisphaerae; order UBA1845; family UTPLA1; genus DATEMU01. The sequence goes on along the minus strand of CAYMXF010000033.1, from coordinate 4,046 downwards.
GTCGGTATCTGACCCTGGAGCCGGGTGATGTCATTGCCACCGGTACTCCGCCAGGTGTTGGCGCGTTTCGTAAGCCTCCGGTGTATCTCAAGATTGGCGACCGGGTTCGTATCGAGGTACCAGGTATCGGCAGCATTGAGAATCCCGTGAGTGATTGACAAGCCATGCAGTGGTCCGGATGGCGGCTGAAACGTTCACGTGTGGAATCCTAGTCGCCGAGCAGATACGCGGCGTGAGCGCTCTCGGCAATGCTCTTAATTTGCCGCTTCAAGGTTTGGGGAATGGGGATCCCATTGGTGAGACGTTCGGCACGCGTCGTTCGCTCTGGATCTCCGGCGACCAGAACCGGCTGGTCCGGATCGGCGCGCTTGGTCCCATGAAGCACGTCGATTACCTGGTCAAGATCGTCCTCGAACGCACCGGGTGTGCGGAAAGCCTTCGGGTCTATAGCAAGAAAAAAATGTCCGATGTTATCTGGCTCTGATGCCTGTTGTGTCCGGTTCCGAATTGGCGAGAACGAGCCACCAGAAAGTACCCCGCCCAGGATATGCACCATCGCCGCAAGACCATACCCCTTGTGGCTGCCAAGTTCGCGGGAACCACCTAGCGGTGTGAGCCCTCCAAGGGCCCGATCAAACACGTAATGCATTGCTTCCGTACTGTCGGTCACCGCCCGCCCCTGCTCATCGACGATCCAGCCCTCGGGCAGCTTCCAGCTATTGAGCGCATAGACTTTCACCTTGTTCCCAGCGGTGGTACTCGTCGCCATGTCCAGAAGGAACGGCGGGTTTCGACGAGCCGGCGCCGCGAACGCTATCGGATTAGTGCCGATCACCGGTTCTGCGCCGAACGTTGGGACGACCGTGATTCCACGCGTAGCGGTCATCACCATTCCGATGACGCCTCGGGTAGCTGCAATCGAAGCATAGTATCCAGCAGCTCCAAAATGGTGAGAGTTGAATACGGACACAACTCCGACACCATTCTCAAAGCACTTATCGATCGCGATATTCATTGCCATCACGGACACGACATGGCCAAGGCCCGCATCCGCGTCGATTAGGGCAGTCACCGGCGTCTCACGCACGACACGAGGCTTGGAGCGCATGTTTAGCTGGCCCGCATGATGCATCTGATCGTACATGGTCAACATCGAAATCCCGTGAGAGTCGACCCCGATCAGATCGGTTTCCAGCATCACATCCGCGGTGGTGGAAACGTGATCGGGTGGCATCCCCCACGCTTCGAGGATCGCGGCAAGCTGTGCGCGGATCGTCTCCGCCGGATGCCGCGTCACCGCGATTTCAAGAGGCATAAGCCGGGCGATCCATGCCTTTGAAGGCTGCAAACCACGTAGAATTCCCGAGCACCTGTGCACGATGCATCCGCCTGTGCTGGTGCGGGCCATATCCCCCGGTTGCCATGTGGATCGTTGCGACGTTGTCCCAAATCAGCAAGTCACCGACGCGCCATTTGTGGCGATAAGTGAAACGCGGCTCCGTTTGGAACTTGAATAGGAACTCGAGGAGTTCCCGGCTCTCGATCTCGGGAACATCCAATATCCGCGTCGTGTAGCCAGGGTTGGCGTATAGGCACTTTCGTCCGGTAAATGGATGCCGCACTACCATCGGGTGGACTGCGGGCGGCTTCCGCTGCCGCTGTCCTTCGGTCAATGGCGGTCGTTCGGAACGCTTTTCTTCAATCATGTAATTGTAGAATTTTGAAAAATCATGTTCAGCCGCGAGGTGGTCGACGCGGCCCCGGACATCGTCGGGCAAAGCACCGTAGGCGACATACATGTTCGCAAACAGCGTGTCGCCGAGAGGTCGATTGCCGTCGTGTGGTACTTGAATCGCATAGAGGATCGATGCGCGCGCCGGTACGGCGTTGTACGACATGTCGGTGTGCCATCCCTGCCCAGCATCCGCAGAGCCGATGTTCTTCCCGTCTTTTTTGATGTTCGAAAGAATGGTGAGTTCGGGATACCGCGGATGATGAAAAGAGGTCGCGACGTTGATCTCGAGTTCACCGAACCGTCGGCTGAAATCGATAAGTTCCTCATCGGTCAGTCGCTGATCGCCAATAGTAACAACCCCATAGCGATGGAACGTGTTCTCCAGTGCGGAGAACGTCGACCCGTCCAAAGCCCTCGAAACGTCAAGGCCTTCGATCCTTGCCCCCAGCGCTTCGCCGCTCTCCTCGACACGGAACATGGCTTTTTCTCCGACACGATACTTATTTGTTTAAACAAATTTATCACACCCTCTTTGGGGTTTTCAAATTAGCGCCGTGTCATTAGCCAACCCGAGCGTCACGCATCCATGGTGAGTCATTGAAGCTGGGTAGCTTCAAACCCGAACCGCGTAGCCGACGATCTTCTGAAAGCGCTGTACATAGCGCGGCCACGCCGCCGGGTTCTGCAGGCGTGGCGGCCGGCCTCCCGCGAAGATAGTGATCCATTGGCGAGCTGCCCCCTCGGCCATGTGCTGATATGCCTCGTTCGTCAACCCGGCGATATGTGGCGTCACGATCACATTGTCCAAGCCGAGTAGCGGATGATCGATCGGCGGTGGCTCTTTCACCCACACGTCGATTGCGGCACCGGCGAGCCTCCCCCCGGCTATGGCTTCGGTCAACGCCGTTTCGTCAATGATTCCGCCCCGCGCATTGATGATGAAATGTGCCGATGGCTTCATTCGTGCAAACTCGGCCGCACCGAACATACCGCGCGTTTCAGCATTGAGTGGAACGTGGACGGTGACAAAGTTGGAGGTGGCGAGCAGCGTGTCGAGATCAGTATGCTCGGCGTGCCGTTCTTGGAACTGCGCGGCCGTCAAATACGGGTCGTAGGCGACCACGCGCATCCCGAATGTCAAACGGCATATCTCGGCGACCCTGCCGCCGACCGCGCCGAGCCCAACTACGCCGACGGTTTTTCCCTCGATGTCGTCGCCCTTGAAGTCGATGCGCCGCCAGTTGCGGTCGCGGCGCATCCGCCGGTCCGCCACCATCAACTTCTTCGACAACATTAGCATGGCGGCGAGCGTGTGCTCTGCGACCGGCCGGTTGCCGAGGCCACCCTGGTTAACCACGATGATTCCGCGCTCTGTGCATGCATCGACGTCGACGGTGTCGTACCCCGCTCCCAGCGAGGAGATCGCAATCAGGTTGGGGCAACGGTCCAGCAGCGCCGGGGTCACCTCGTACTTGAGTTCACCCCTCGTCGAAGCGATTTGGTAGCCGTGCGCGCCGCCAAGTGCGGCCATTACACGGTCGACCGGATCGTCGTTCGAGAGCCGGATCACATGTATGTCGGGTGCGGTCGCGAGCACGTCCAACGCCACCGGGTGTGCCCACCGCTCGAAGTAAATCAGGTTCTTTTTCGGCATCGTTTCTGTCCTTGCCAAGAACCAGCATTGGCTTTCACCAGAAGGTGATCCGTGAGTCAATGTTGGGATGATTATGCATACTGAAAATTTCATCCCCGTTGAAACGAGGAATTTGGTAACGCGCCGTGGCCGGTATTCTACGGGCGACGTGCAAGCGATGCCAATCGCTTCAGTCCAAGAACTCTGGCACAAGCGGCGAAGGTCGGGCCGCACGACTCTGTGCATACCGAAAATTCGATTCGATGAGATGGTCGACCTGCAAGAGCGAATCGGGTAACGATGCTCGGCGATGGTCACGATCATCCGTTCCCTGGTGACGACGCTGGTTTCGCTGTTCTGGTGGCGGGCCAAATTGCACCATGAGATCCTGATCCTCCGCCATCAGCTCAACGTTCTTCGGCGGACATCGCCCGAGCGCGTCGCCCTGACCAATGTCGACCGGCTATTTCTCGTCTGGTCCTATTCGGTATGGCCCGGCGTCCTGCGGGCGGTGCGCATCCTGCGGCCGGAGACGAGCGTCCGCTGGCACCGGCAAGGCTTTCGCGCCTACTGGCGCTGGCGCTCTCGCGACCCACCGGGCCGAGCGCGGGTTCCGAAGGACGTCAGAGACCTCATTGGTGAGATCAGCTTGGCCAACCCTCTCTAGGGCGCGCCGCG
>CAYMXF010000032.1:2326-19654 GCA_964393935.1 uncultured Planctomycetaceae bacterium | reverse complement strand
GCATCGGAGCCGTCGTCGGAGACGAGCAGGTTCCGCCATTGCAAGTCGATGTGGCAAAAGCCGGCGGCGTGCATCCGTGCGACCATCGTGGACGTATATGCGAGCAGATGACGGCGCAGGTTATCATTCGCTGCGGCGCGAGGCTCCGGCCATAGCGTCGCGGCCAAGCGACCCAATGGGACGGCATGAGGAACCGCGCGTGTGAGTATGAAGGCATCCACAATTCGACCGAATCGGCGGCGACTACCGAAGGCGATCACGTCGGGCACGTTGACCTCGCTACGCTCTCTTAGAATGGCATAGTTGGAGGCTTCTCGACGAGCTTTGTCGTGCGTCAGCCAGGCCGGCCGCTGGTATTGGTACGATTTCAAATAAAGATATTCGGGCCGGCCGGAATGACCTAACGTGATTCGACGAGTCTGCGTCGTGCCGGTTTCGTGAACGATCTGTCCGAGACGGCGGTTCAGAAAGTCGTCGTAGGAAGCCAGGCCGGCGGCCATCAGAGTGTCCTGTATGGCGGTCTCGACGATGGTCAATCGTGTAGGCATCAAGAATTTGGTCGCACCTAAACCCGGGATCAGGTTGCGCCGGCGAGTTTGTTGATCGGCGGGTCGAAAACAGAGGCCCGTTCGAGACGTTGGAGTTCTGTCGCGCGGAATCGATCGCTCCGCGCTTGGACGCGGCGGAGCCAGGCCCGATCTTCAGAGGATAACCGATCGGTATCGAGATAGACGAGGAGGAATCGCAATTGATCGGCCTTGGAGCAAAACTCGGGACCGAGGACGCCCATCGCGGCGATGTCGTGGACGATGCTGTCCTGGCGGCGCTGCGGGATGCGAATGCGCTTTCCGACGGAGGCGTCGAGGAAGTAGAACTCGAAGTGGTCGTCCGGCAGCGGGCGGATAAGCACGTTTCGCCAGAAAAGGTCTCGGTGGACGAAGCCGGCCTCATGCATGTGACGGACCTGTTGGGCGAGGGACACAAGGATTTCGAGCTTGGTCCGCCGCGTTTTTGAAGATGAGGGATGACGGCTGAACGTACGGATGAAGGAGACAAGCGACATCGCACCGGGAACGGCCTCGGTGATGAGGAAGCAACTGCGGCAGAAATGCAGGACTCGCCGTTCGCCGAAGGCAATGGGTTTCACGGCTTGGATGCCGAGCCGGCGCATGAGCGAGAGGACACGATATTCATTACGGGCGCGGGTGTTGTTAAAGAAAGTGCCGCGGAACATCGCCTCGATGCGTTGACGCCAGCGAGGGTAGTGATAACGCTTGACATAGACGGCCGATTCGCTACCGGGCAGCTTTAAGTAGATCACGTCGGTCGTCCGGCTCCAGGCCGCGAGACGATCCCCGATACAACGAAGGACCGCCTGAACGGAATCGAGCTTCGCGCAGGCTAGCTGCTTCCGAAAGGGCGCGTCGACCACCATGTAATCCGTCGAGATCATTACGATCCTGCGATCTATTTCGTCGCTGCCTCGATCGCCTTAGGACTGGCCTGCACCGACTTTGAGCGCGGCTGCCGTTTTTTGCAACGGCAACAATTCCCGTACTTTCTGTAATACGAGTTCCGGCTCAAGCAGTTTCATGCAATGATGATGTTTCAAAGGGCAAACGCGTTCCATGCAAGGTTGGCAATCGAGGTCGAGTATCGCGATCCGTTCCTGTGAATAGCGGGTGTCCGTCCACGCGGGGTCGCTGGATCCGAAGATCGTTACAACGGGTACGCCAAAAGCCGCCGCGAAATGGCGCGGGCCGGTATCGTTCGTGATCAGGAGACGGCTCCGGCGGACCAAGGCTTTGAGAGGCCCGAGACCCAGCGGCGGATCGACGAAGATCTCGATCGGCCGACGGACGGCCGCGGCGAGCCGGTCCGCGATTTCACGCTCCTTGGGCGAAAGAGAGGCGACCACGCGGGCATCGTAGCGGTCGACCAGTTCGTCGGCGAGCGCGGCGTATTTCTCGGCGGGCCAACACTTGGCGGAGCCGTAATTGGCGCCGGGGTTAAGAACGATGAGCGGGTGATGCGGGGGCGTTGATCCTAAGCGATCGTCAATCGCGGCTTCGTCGGAGGGTGAAGTCGCTAGGACGAGCTGATCGTTGACATGGTTACAGCCAAGATGGCGGACAAGGGCGTTGTAGTAATCCAACGCCGGAATAGGTACAAACTCATGGCCGTGTTTTTTTGGCTTCAGCCCATCAGTCAGCAGCCACGAGCGACCGCCACGGGCGTAGCCAACCCGTCGCCGCGCGCCGGCCAGGTAGGCGACAAGTGCGCTGCGGAAAGAGTTCGTTAGAAGGAGAGCGAGAGCGAATCGCTCGCGACGCAGATGTGCAATGAGGCCGGCGATTGATCGCGACATGCCCGGCGATGGATCGGTTTCGGGCCAGTAAATCGTTTCGTCGGCGACGTTCAGGTCAGCAAGCACCGGGGCGACGTAGCGGCGTTCAAGCAGGGTGATCCTGGCGGTGGGGAATCGGCGGCGGACAGCCACAAGCCCGGCAGTGGCCATCACGACATCACCGACCCAGTTGGGAACGAAGATGAGGATGCGGCCGGGGTCACCAATGGCGGATTGAAGGACCGATGGATCGCGCACAAGTTTAGTCTAAGTCAGATGTTGCGTCAGGACAAGCCAGCCCGCCATTTTTGACTTCACCGAGTACCACGTCTGGACTTTGTAGGTAAGAGTCCCTAGATTACGAATCTTTAGGCTCGGGTCCGATTCGCTACCAAACGGCGGGTGGACACGAAAAGGTCGAGGAGTAGCGGTCTTATGGGCTTGATGTCGGGCAAGAAGGGTGTCGTGCTTGGGGTGGCCAATGATCACAGCCTGGCCTGGTACATCGCCGAGCAGCTTCACAAAGAAGGGGCGGAGATTGCGTTCAACCATCTACCTGGCGAGAAGATGGAACGCCGCGTGCGGAAGCTCGCGGAGCCGATCGGGGCGAAGCTGATTCTGCCGTGCGACGTCAGCAAGGACGAGGACGTTGAACAGTTCTTTGGGAAGGTCAAGGAGACCTACGATCAGATCGATTTTCTCGTACATGCTATCGCATACGCCAATCGCGACTGCCTGACGAACCGGTTCTGGGAGACGCGCCGGGAGGATTTCAAGCAGGCGATGGACATCAGCGTGTACTCACTGATCTCGGCCTGTCAAAAAGCGTTCCCCATGCTCCGCGAAGGGGCGTCGGTACTCACGCTGTCCTACCTGGGCTCGGTCCGCTTCATTCCGGGGTACAACGTGATGGGCGTGTGCAAGGCGGCGCTGGAGAGCGCGGTGCGGTACCTTTCGGCGGACCTGGGCGACCTGCGGCGCGTTCGTGTTAATGCCCTGTCTGCCGGGCCGTGTCGAACGCTTAGTTCGGCCGGCATCGGCGGGTTCGAGAAGATACTGGAGCATTACCCGACCAAGACGCCGCTACGCCGCAACATCGAATCCGAAGAAGTCGGCAAGGCGGGGCTTTATCTTTGCAGCGACCTGTCCAGCGGCGTGACCGGCGAGATACACTACGTGGACGCCGGGTACAACATGGTTGGGTGGTAGCCCAACTCAGTCGGCAAACTCTTTAATGTTAGCAGTTCAATGCGACGACTGGACATCGGGCGACGGCTTAGGGTTCTGCCTCGCTGGCGAGAATCTGGGCGTAGAGTTCATCCGCGGTCTTGGCGGCGAGGATTCGCGAGAGCATCGAACCGTTCGTGACGAGGCGACTAAGCCGGGCCAGAGTTTGGATGTGCAGGCTCGTGGCATTGGTAGGGCTGGCCAGTAGGGCGATGAGTTCCACGGGCTGGCCATCAATCGATCCGAAGGGGATAGGAGCCTTCGTTCGCCCCAGGGCCACGACCAGGCGGCCGACGGAATCTGACTTGGCATGGGGGATGGCGAAGCCACGGCCGACGCCGGTGGATCGTTGGGCCTCTCGTTCGAGGACGGCCTTCAACAACGTGTCGCGAGCGGTCGTCAATCCCAGGCCGGAGACAAGGTCGACCAGTTCCGTGATCGCGCCGGTCTTGTCCGTGGAGTCCAGGGGGACTTTTACGAGCGCTGGCGGCAGGTATTCAGTCAACTTCATGTCGAAGATCCGCTGTCGTGGATGAACACGCCTCCATCCGGTCCAACTAAGTGATCCTACATGGTCATCGACGCGTTCTCAAAAGAAAAGGGCGAGAAAAGAACTATTTTGTTGAAAAGCGGAAATGCCTGACGGCCAACCGGTCGACCTCGCTTAAGGATTCATGATCTTGTCGGCGAAGGGCTGGACGTCGAGGCCGTTGGGGCCGTCGATTCCGTCCATGTCAGTCGCGCAGAGGTGGCGGGGGTCAGCGTCGAGGCCGAGGAGGACCGAGACGAAGCCGGGGATATCCGCGACCGTCACCTTCCGGTCGCCCGTCACATCGCCCTTTAGATCAACGTTAATCCGGTTGGGGTCGCCGAGGGTCGCCATGGCGACGGGAGCGCTCTTTCCGTTGGCCGCCCAGAGGTTGTAGGCGGTGATGCCACGGTTGCTGGGATTGCCGGGGAAGGGGTTGTTGTCGCGAAGGAAATCGATGTATTCCTTGCTGGTCGCCTGGTAGTAGAGGACGACCCTGGCGCCGACGGCGTAGGGGGGGATGTCGAAGTACGTGTCGTCCCAATATTGACCGTCGGCGTAGGTATAGGCAACGGGGGCGCATTGCACCGCGGCGAATCCATCGTTGGTAAAGCCCCTGGGCGGGATGCGATTGTCTTTGAAGATCTTGTTTGTCAGGACGAAGTGCATCGCCGGCCCGGGCGTGCGGCCCAGCATCGTCGCCAAGGCATCGTCCAAGCCCCCTTCCATTTCGTAGACCTTCGTGTCGGCTCCGTTGAGGACGGCGGAAGCGGCGTCGTATTCTCCGCGTTCGTCCATCGGGGTCGTGTTGCTCAAACAGTCGAAGAACTGCACGTTGACCCAGATTCGCCGGCCTTCGGGGTAGCCGCTGGGGAGCTTGTGGCCGGTCTGGTTGGTCACGCGGACGCGGAGTTGGTCGGTGCCGGGTGTTTGCGAATCGTTCAAGGCTGCCTCCAGGTCGGCCGCGAGTTGGAGGAAGCTGATATTGGACGTCTTGCCGGCGGCCAGGGCGCTGACCGTGCTCGCATTGATCTCGTTCGTCCCCGACGGGCCGTATTGTTGTGCAATGGCGTCAAGCTGCCAGGTGCCGGCGCCGCTGAAGCGGTGCGTCGGCAGGTCATCCCGCGGCCCGTCGACGAATCGACAACCGTAATCGCTCGTGTACGCCATGTGGCAATGCTGACACTCGGAGACGAAGGTCTGACCCGGACCGCCGAAGCGTCCGCCCATATTCACGCCCATCCCTTGGGCGAAGCTGCTCTTGAGCCATTCGCTGTAGGTCCGCTCGATCGGGGCCATGTTGTATTTGTTGCCGTCGGGGTGGTGCGTCCCGGTGCCGTTGAAGACATATCCGCTGCTCATCGAGTCGAAGTGAAAGTGAGGAAGGCTGACGTCGTGGCACGTCGCACACATATCGGAGCGGCGGTGGAAGGGAGATTCAAGGGCGTCGTGATAAATTGCACAGTCAGCCTCGGGCGGGACGGGCGGGTCGCCGAGGTTTGGCGGAAGTGGGAATGGTCCGCGGCGACGGTCCAGCGGATCGACCACGTAGCTTCCATTGCCGCCGTTGCCGGGGCCGGAGGGCATGCCAAGATCGGCGGATTGGATCGGTGCGTTGGCGCCAAGGTCGTTGAGAATATCCGCGTCTTCGGCGGGGGCCTGCCCGTCGAGATTGAAGGGATCGACCATGCGGTGACAGAAGTTGCAGGTGATCCCGTCGCGGTCCTGCGCGGTGATGGACATCCCGTTGGTGGGAGTGGATCGGCCTTCGAGCCACGCCTTCGGAACGTGACAACGAATACAGGTATCGCCGGAGCCGGGCGAATCCGCTTCGGCAATATCGAGGCAGGCGTAAAAAATGGGGTCACGGGCCGCCTGGGCCATCAGGCTGCCTGTCCACTGCGGATAGATGATGGCGGTGTTTCCGTGGCAGCCGACGCAATTATTCGCCAGTGCGATGTTGTCCGTCAGGCTGTTGGGCTGCGTCCCGCGCAGGAAGAAGTTGCCCACGTTGCTGGGCAGCGGCGAGCCGGGCCAGGCAAAGGCGGATGCCGCGCTCACGAGAATCAACGCGAGCACGAGACCAACGAAATAGACCGCGCGCATCCCAATACCCCTCGGCGTTCGACTTGTCCCGGTCCGCCGGGACCGCGATCGGCAATGATCATTTCTGAGGGATGAAGCCCCTGACCATCCGCCTCGGCGAGATCGGCTCGTGCGGCGGCCGAGTTGTGAACCCCCTCCCATCCCCACGCCTTGTTATAATCCTATCCGTTTGACGGCCACGGATCAATTGCGATTTACGGACGTGGACGCGATTCAGCGATGTGGCACAGCCGCCCTCGGCTGTGTTCTTCGCAGACATTGCCCTTGATGATGCGACGCGGGGGGTTCGTCGCTTCAGCGGGAGTTGACCATGAGCACGACTCAATCCTCAAGCCTCAAGCCTCAACCCCCCCAGCACCGCGTCATCCATGCTCCGACCGGTACACAGATAAGCTGTAAGGGTTGGCACCAAGAGGCCGCCCTACGGATGCTCCACAACAATCTCGATCCGAACGTCGCTGAAGACCCTGACCGGCTAATTGTGTATGGAGGCACGGGCAAGGCGGCGCGAAGCTGGCCGGACTTTGATCGGATTGTGAGGGCGTTGCGGTCATTGGCGAACGACGAGACGCTGCTCGTGCAGAGCGGCCGGGCAGTGGGGATCGTTCGGACCCATGAGATGGCCCCGCGCGTGCTCATTTCCAACGCGATGCTCGTGCCGAAGTGGGGGACCTGGGAGGAGTTTCGGCGGCTTGAGGCAATGGGCCTCACGATGTACGGGCAGATGACGGCGGGAAGTTGGATTTACATCGGCACGCAGGGGATTTTGCAGGGGACCTACGAGACGTTTGGGGCGGCGGCGCAAAAGCATTTCGGCGGCGACTTGGCGGGGCGGCTGGTGCTGACGGCGGGTCTCGGCGGAATGGGCGGGGCGCAGCCATTGGCGGCGACGATGCAGGGGGCCGCCTGTCTCGTCGCGGAGGTCGACCCGCAGCGGATCGAGCGGCGGCTAAAAACGCGATACCTCGACAAGATGACTGACCGTCTCGATCAGGCGATCGAATGGGCGCTCGACGCGAAGCGCAGGCGTCACGCCGTCTCGATCGCGGTGGTCGCCAACGCCGCCGACCTGCTGGCCGAGTTCATCCGGCGCAACATCACACCCGACGTGCTGACCGACCAGACGTCCGCCCATGATCCGCTCAACGGCTATGTGCCCAACGGAGTCCTCGGAAGCGCCGGCAAGCCCGTTCGTAGCGGACAAGGACCGACGAAACCGCACAGCCATGGCGGCGAACCGTGGAGCGACGCCCGTTACCAGGCGATGTTGCGGCTGCGCCAGGAGGACCCGGATGCGTACCTGAGAGAATCCTATCGGACCATGAACGAACACGTCCGCCACATGATCGAACTCCAGAGCCGCGGCGCGGTCACGTTTGACTATGGCAATAACCTCCGTAACCAGGCGATGGAGGCCCATGAACGCTACCAAGCCGAACGACCGTTTGGTGTGCAGCCGGTGGACGCGCTTCGCATTCCGGGCTTCGTCCCTGAATACATTCGCCCGCTCTTTTGCGAAGGGGCGGGACCGTTCCGGTGGGCAGCGCTCTCCGGCGACCCGGCGGACATCGCGGCAACGGATGAAACCGTTCTCAAACTATTTCCGAAGAACGAACACCTCGCCCGATGGATTCGCCTGGCGGGCCAGCGCGTGGCGTTTCAGGGATTGCCGGCGCGGATTTGCTGGCTCGGCTACGGCGAGCGGGCCAAGGCGGGGCTGGCCTTCAATGAGTTAGTGCGGATCGGGAAAGTCAAGGCGCCGATCGTCATAGGGCGGGATCATCTGGACTGCGGCAGCGTCGCCTCGCCGAACCGTGAGACGGAAGGGATGAAGGACGGGTCCGACGCGATCGCCGACTGGCCGATCCTCAACGCACTGGCGAACACGGCCTGCGGAGCAAGCTGGGTCAGCGTCCACCACGGCGGCGGCGTCGGGATCGGTTATTCGATCCACGCCGGAATGGTCTGCGTTGCCGATGGAACGAAAGCCGCCGACGAGCGGCTGGAACGGGTGCTGACCTGCGACCCGGCGACGGGCATCTTCCGGCACGTGGACGCCGGTTACGAACGGGCCGAAGAAATCGGCCGTGAACGCGGAGTGAAGATTCCGCGATAATGTTCGGCGCCTCGCAAGCCATGTTTTCATGCAACGGAAAACCGTCAGTGCCAGATCGTGCGCGCATCCGCCCAGGTCTCCTTTACATCATCCTCCTTACGGCGATTCTTGCGGCCGTCGTCATCATCCGGCCCTATCAATGGATGAACGATGACTCCTACTTCTATTTGAAGGTGGCGCTCAACCACTCCAGGGGATTGGGCTGTTCCTTCAGCGGCCTGGCACCCACGAACGGGTACCACCCGCTCTGGCAATGGTTGCTCTGCGCTTTGTTTGATCTGACGAAGCCTTCGGTCATGGCTGGTCTGATTCAGGCCCGCTTGCTAAGTCTGGCCATGATGGCCGGCGCGTTGCTCTCGCTGCATGGATTCGTCAAGCAGGCGTTTAATGCACCGTGGGCCGCGGCGAGCGTCGCCGTGATGTCTCTATTCGCCACTCGTGGGGTCGCTTGCATGGAGTTCTGGCTCTATGCGGCGGCCCTGGCGAGCTTGATGTGCTTTGGCTTGCGATGCACGACCCGCTTTCGTGACGCCCTGTTGGCCGGCTTGCTCGCAACGATCGTCGTCTTCGCACGGTTGGACGGCGTCGTTGTCGTCGCGGCCTGTTGGGTCATCGGGCTCGCCATCCGTTTTTTTAATTCCCCCGACGGCCGCGAACGCCTCCGATACGCCGTCCTGTCCACGTTCATCATCGTCATTTTCGTCGTACTTTATGCCGCGTTCAACCATCGAATGTACGGACACGTTGCCTCGATCAGTGCTTTGCTCAAGTCGAGTTTTCCCACTCCACGACTCCTCACGAGGGAGCAACTGTTTTCGACCGCGCATGCGTGGCCGGGCGTGTTCGGCGGGTTGTTGTATCTCGGCTGGTTCGCGCGGACACGGCCGAAGGATCGAGCAAACGTATTACTTGCGGCGATCGCGCTGGCGGGGATCCTGCACCTGCTCCTCATCGCTTTGTTTACTCGTTGGGCGGCGTTCGGCATCTGGTGGTGGACGCTTTCCTATCTCACCTTCTCACTTCTGGTTGGGTTTGTCGGACGGAGGCTTTTTTCTTCGCGGTGGGCCGCGGTCATCGTCATCGTGGTGGCGTCCTGGCAGGCGTTGGTGATCGGCGATGTGCTGATCCGCTATCCCGATCGGCCCCAAGGCGTGATGGGCAGGGAGTACGCCTCTCACATTCCGCCGGACGCCGTCGTTTTCCAGATCGACGCCACGGGCATGACCAGCTATCTCGCCGACCGTGTCGTTATTAACGGCGACGGGCTCATGAATAACATGGAGTATCAAGAAGCCGTTTCCGGCGGGCGACTGCCGGAGTATTTCTCGAAGTACGGCGTGACTCATGTCGTCCACGATGAGGCGGAAGACCTTTCGGACGACGTTCTTTCGGGTCGATACTTCACCGCCGCGATCTCCGTACCTTGTCATCTTTATGGCCGCGAGTCGGTTCTCAGGCTGCCTCGCGAATGGGAGGCCGCCCGATGGAGCGTGGTATGGCCGGGTCGGGAAATCCCGTGGCCTCGCGGCGGATATGTACAGACGTTCGTCGTATGGCGGTTGCCTCAAGACCGGGACGAGTGGTTACGAATGACGGACAGGCAGCCGCCCTCGGCACAGTGATCGGAGCAGGTCGCATTCAGTTGACTTTGGCGGGTTCAGTCGCCGCCTTTTCTCTCGCTTCGATTTTTTTTAGGCGGTCCTTAAGCTTCTCACATTCCCGCTGAAGTTCTGATAGCCGCTCATGCAGGTCGCCGACGGCAGCGGGTTGCGGCGCGGAGGTGCGAATCTTCTTGGCTGTCTCTTTGGCCTTCGCGCGGACGCGGGGGCCGCCGAGCTTTACGAGGCGGTCGATCTCCGGCAGGGCGGATTTGGCCGAACGACCGAGTTCGCCGAGCGAGTCCATCGCAGCGTTTTGCAGGCGACGCGAGCCTTGCTTGAGGCAACCGGTCATCGCCTCGACCACGCGGGTCTTGTCGTCCTCGCTGATGTCTTCCTTCTTGAGCATTTCGGAAAGCGCCTGCACGGCGGCGCGGCGGCAGGCGAAGGGCTTCGCGGCCGGGGTCCAATCGATCAGCAGATCGAGGGCTGCGGCGCCGCAATGTTCTCCGAGCGCACTGAGCACGGCGCTACGGATGATTTCATTGTCGGATTCGCGGGTCATGAACGGTTCGAGGAATTCCTGCACGCCTTCCTCGCTGACATCGGCATACGCCTTGATCGCGTTGGCCTCGACGCGATAGCTGGGGTCGCCCTTATCGACGACCCTTTTGAGGGCTTTCTCGACCGCTTCGTCGCCGATAAAGTTGCCGAGTGCCTCCACGACGGCAGCGCGGGCCTTGGCGTTTTTGGTGGAGATGGCAGTCAGTAGCGCATCGCGGGCTGCGTCTTCTCCGGACTCTCCGAGGGCATTGGCGATAGCGGCTTGAGCGGCCCAGAATGGCTCCTTCGTGAGACGCTCGGAAAGCAAACGGAGGTCCTCCGGCCGGTCGGATTCGCCCAAGTGCTTGGCAGCGCGGATGCGACCGACGGGGTTCTTGTCCTCGGAAAGCTGCACGACCCACAAATCGCGCGGCTTGTCTTCATCCAGCTCCATCAAGACGGCCTGATCGGGGTCGACGCGGACCATCGTCGGCCGCTTGGCCAGGGGAACGAAGAAGCGATCCTTCTTCTCGGTCATATCGTGGGTGACGCTGAATGGCGGATCGGACTTGCCGAACGAGAATTCGACCTTGAGTGGAAATTGGAAGGCCGCCGTTTCCTGCTTTTGTTCGACTTCGACGGAGGCCATGTGGTCTTCCGCAAGCCATTTGTAGCGCACCTTCACGACCGGAGCACCGGGACGCTGTGTCCAATCGTAAAAGAATCTACCCATCGAGCGGCCGGTGACTTCTTCAATAGTTCGGCGGAGGTCGTCGGTTTCGACGGTATGGTGGCGGAAGCGCGTGCAATAGGCCTTGATCGCCTTCCAGAAAGTCTCGTCGCCCAGGCGTCGGCGGATCATGTGCAGGACCCACGCGCCCTTGGGGTACGCCCGATCGTCGAATTGTTCGTCGGGGTCGTCATATTCGTAATAGACGATCGGCTTCTCCTTGCCGCCTTCGATCGCGCGCATTGCCTTTTCATTCATGTTGTAGGCGAACTCGTCAGTTCCGAGGCTCTTCTCGTCCCAAAGCGCTTCGAAATAGCTGGCAAAGCCCTCGTTGAGCCAGATGTGGGCCCAATCCCGACAGGTCAAGAGATCGCCCCACCATTGGTGAGCCAATTCATGGGCGACAAGCCCGTCGCTGTCGTCGTCCAAATGCGCGCGGTCGTCGTGTAGGGTGGACTCGGTGAGCGTCGTCGCGCTGGTGTTCTCCATCCCGCCGCCGAAGTTGTAGCAGCACACCTGGGCGTACTTGTCCCAGGCATATTCGACGCCGATCTTGTCGCTGAAGTAGTCAAGCATGGCCCGCGTGTGGGCGAAGGAGTTGTCGATCTTGCCCTTGTACTTCTCGCGGACATAGTACGAGACGCTCTTGCCGCGCCATTGCTCCGTCTTGCAATAGAACTCACCGACGACGAGGGTCATCAAGTATGAAACATGCGGCTTGTCCTGTAGCCAGTGATAGGTCTTCGTGCCGTCGGCGTTCTTCTTCTCCTCCACCAAATGGCCGTTGCTGATCGCGATATTCGGCTCATTCACGGTGCAGAAGATCTCGGTGGTTTGCATCTCATCCGGATGGTCGAAGCACGGCACCCAAAAGCGGTTGGTGATGGATTCGCCTTGCGACCACATGACATAGGGAACATCGGCGTCCTCTTTCGTCGGCGCGAAAAAAGAAAGCCCGGACGGCGGATCGGTCACGGAATAGTCCATCTGGATCGTGAGTTTTTGGCCGGCCTTTAGTTGTTCGGGAAGGGTCAACGTCAGGTGCGAACCGTCATTCTCGAAGTCGCACGGTCCGGCCTTACCATCGAACGGCTGGATCGTGAGGTTCTTGGTCTCAAGGCCGACGGCGTCGAGCTGGATCGTATTCACATCGCGAATCGCCGCGACGTCCAGCGTCGCGCGCCCCTTGAGCGTCTTGGCCTTTAGATCGACGCGGACATCGAGCCGGATGTGCAGCATGTCGACCGGCCGGTCGGTCGGGTAATGCCGCGTCGAGTCGGGTCCGGCCGCGACGGCCCCGCCGGCCGAAACGATAAAAATCGTCGCGAGAATACGTGAACGAACCACCGGGCAATTCATGCTTCTCTCCTCGAAGGGTAAACCGTTTCCATCGATAAGTGTATCAGGCGGGGGTCAACAGGCCCAGGTCGGCCGCTACGCCTTGCATCGCGGCGATGCAGTTCGTGATATGATCGTCCAACGAGAGGCCGAGCAATTCGGCTCCCGCCGTGATATCCTCGCGCTTCACGTTGGCGGCGAAGGACGACGTCTTCATCTTTTTCTTGACGGACGCCGGCGCAAGGCCTTCCAGGCGGGTCGGGCGCACCAGGGCCGACGCCGTCAGGAAGCCGCAAAGCTCGTCGACGGCGAAGAGGGCCTTGCGGATCGGCCGGTCGCGGGGGTATTCGTCCAGGTTCCAATCGGCATGGGCCATGATCGCGCCGACGATCTCTTCATCGATGCCGCGCTCGCGGAGAATCTTCGCACCCTCCCGCGTATGATCCGGCGGGTTGGGCCAACGTTCATAATCGAAATCGTGCAAGAGCCCGGCGATGCCCCATTGATCTACATCGCCTCCGAGGAGCCCTGCATAATGCCGCATCGCGGCTTCGACCGCAAGCATGTGCTTTCGGAGCGAGTCCGATCGGACGTATTCGCAGAGCAGGTTCCAAGCGTCGTCGCGATTCATACTTGGTCCAATTAACGAGAGTCAAACAGCCGTTCCGCAATCTGCACCGCGTTCAACGCCGCCCCCTTGCGCAGCTGATCGCCGCTGACGAAAAGGTCCAGGCCGTGGCCGCCTTTTAGGCTTGCGTCCTGACGGATGCGGCCGACGAGCACGTCGTCCTTACCGGACGCGTCAATCGGCATCGGGAAATAGTTTGCGGCGCGATCATCAACGACCTTCACCCCCGGAGCCTTTGACAGGATTTCGCGGGCCTCTTGTTCGCTCATCGGCTCATCGAACGTAAGGTTGATCGACTCACTATGCGCGCGGAGGACCGGCACACGGATGCACGTCGCGGTGATGGCCATCCGCGGCTCGCGGAAAATCTTCCGCGTCTCGTGGATCATCTTCGACTCCTCGACGTTGTAACCGTCGGGGCCGATCGTCGTATTGTGGGAAAAGAGGTTGAACGCGATCGCGTGGGGGAAGACCTTGGGCGACGCTTTTTTGCCGGTGAGGACGTCGCGAGATTGGTCCTCCAACTCTTGCATCGCCTGCCAGCCGGCGCCGCTGGCAGCTTGATAAGTACTCACGACGATACGCTTGACGCGGCGGCGCTGGTGCAGCGGCCAGACCGCCATGTTCATGATGATCGTCGAGCAGTTGGGGTTCGCAATCAGCCGGGAATCACCGATCGCATCGGGATTGATCTCGGGGATGACCAGGGGCACGTCGGCGTCCATGCGAAAGGCAGAGCTGTTGTCGATAACACGAGCGCCCGCATGAGTCGCGATAGGAGCCCATGTACGGCTGGGGCCGGCGCCGGCACTGAAGAGGGCAATATCGACGCCTTTGAAGCTGTCCGCGCTGACCTCTTCTACGGTCAGAGCGCCGCCACGGTACGGGACCTTTGCGCCAGCCGACCGCGGCGAGGCCAGCAGGCGCAATTCTCCTATGTCCCAGTGGCGCTCCTGGAAAATGGAAAGGAACTCCCGGCCGACAGCGCCGGTCGCCCCGAGGATCGCAACATTTCGCTTCATGACGGTCATCCTTGACGGCCTATTACGAATGGGACGAGTATAGTCACCGAGGGTGGCCGGGCCAACGGTCGCCGGGAGTCTCACGGTGCTCTACGACATTACGCCGCCGATCAGTGAGGGGCTGGCCGTTTGGCCGGGCGACACGCCGCCGTCGCGCGAGGTGCTTTGCGACATCGCCAAAGGGGCGAACATCACGCTCTCCACACTCCGGGCGACGGTCCATCTCGGGGCACACGCCGATGGCCCAAACCATTACGGCGCGGGAGCGCCGGCGATCCACGAGCGGCGGTTGGATTACTACATCGGGCCTTGCCAGATCATCCGAGTGGACGCGGCGCGGGGGACGCGGATTGGAAAGGACCAGATCAAGCTGGCGATCACCGTTCCACGAGTGCTGATAGCGACGGGAACATACTCCGACTCGACTCGATTCAATGAGGATTTCGCGGCATTGTCATCGGAGCTGGTCGATGGGCTGCACGATCGCGGCGTCATCACCGTGGGGATCGACACGCCCAGCGTCGACTTGTTCTCGTCGAAAGACCTTCCGGCCCATCACGCGTTTCTCCGCCACGACATGGCGATCCTCGAAGGGCTTGTACTCAAGGATGTTCCGGAGGGCTCGTACGAATTGATCGCGCTGCCGCTACCGCTGGTCGGCTTCGACGCGAGCCCTGTTCGGGCGATTTTACGCCCGCTCTAACGATGGACGGGATCCGCGGATTCGAATTTCAATTGCTTTTCATCCGGCGACGGAGCGGCGTGGAGAACCTGGGAAACGAACGCATCGAGCGAACCGATGGTCGAGCGATCAAGCTCCTCCTGGAGGAAAGCGGCGCGCCGCTCCAGGAATCGCTGTTGTCGAATCGTGGCGACGATCTGCGGCTGAGCGTCCTGAAAGCTGACCACGTGGCCGCCCTCGATACGGCCGCACTTGACGATGAAAAAGCTGCGGGAAGATTCAACGATCTCGCTCGTCTCGCCGGGCTTAAGTTCAAACAGGTGCTTGGAGGGGGCCGACCAACGTCCTTCCAACGGCGGCGATTGTCGGTCCGCGGCCGATGTGATAAAACCCCACGCCCCGCCCTCGTCGGTGTGCAGACCTTGGGAGTGCTTGCGAGCCACTTCCCGGAAGTCCTCGCCGCGCTTGATCGACTCGACCGCTTCACTCGCGGCCTGCCGCGCCTTTTGCTCGGCGGCCGCTTCGTCGCTGGGGTTGATAGGGCGATGCATCTCCAAAAAGACCCTGACGGGAATATCGATCAAAAACATTTCGCGCCGCTCTTGATGAGAAAACTCCGACAAATGTGTCTTGTAGTAGTCTTCCAGCTCCGGCTTGCGCGGCGTCGGTATAAGTTGCAGGAGACGGTCGCGTAGGTAACTGTCGATGATCAACGTCCGACGCAGCCGTTCCCTTACGTCGGTTCGCGTCTTGCCGTGCCGGGCCAGGTATTTTTCATACATCGTTTCCCGCCCGCCGAATTCGCGATTGATCCGCTCCTTTTCCATTTTCTCGACGGCCTTGTCGAGCTGCGGTTTCAGCTCGTCGGTCAGTTGCCGCTGGGCCCGACGCCAGATGAGGTGCTGGGCGACGGCCTCGATGATCTGGAGCCGGACGATTTGCGCCGCCTTTGCATAGTAGACATCGGGCGGGAGTTCGTGCACGAGTTCTTCGAGTTTGGATGTGATCGGCTCCAGAATGTCGCCGACGCGGATCGTCTCGTCGTTGACGATCAGCGCATCCGCGTGAATGGTTGGGCCGACGGAGGATTTCGAGCTTCCGGAAGGCGCTCCTCCTGATAGCGCGGGCGATGCCAGTTGGGGATTAACGGAATCATGATGGTCTTGGTTCGTCGCGGCCGGCGATCGTCCGTCTTCAGCGACGCGGGCGTCCTTATCCTGCGTTTCCTGGCCGGAGGATTGCTTTTTCGCGCCGTTTCGCTGCTGCCACCATTCTTGCACGCTAATCCGGTTGCCATCTCGATCGGCACAGCCGGTGATGAGCAAGATTGGCAACAGAAGAAAAACGCGTCGTGCGGCATGCATCGCCTTTGAATGTAAGCGGCCTTGCGATCCGTCGCCAGTCGATGCGGTTGTTCACCGCGCAGGCTGGGACGTGGCTTTCATTTCTTCCAACCGTTCGCGAGCGAGCCGGTGGCCAGGCGAGAGTTGCAGGACTTTTTGATATTCGCGGACGGCCTCGGAGGCGAGCCCTTGGCGGGCGAGGACGTGGCCGAGATTATAATGCGCGTCGGCATAGGCCGGACGCAGGCGGAGTGCTTCAATAAGTTGATTCCGGGCCTCGTCCAGCCGGTCTTGGATTTCCAGCACGATCGCCAGGTTATTGCGAGCCTCAGCATCGGCGGGGTTCCGGCGGATGGCTTCGAGGAGGTGGGCCTGGGCTTGGTCATATCGATCATGCTGGGCCAGCAGAACGGCCAGATTGATTCTGGCCGCCTGGTACGCGGGATCGAGTTCAAGTATCGCTTTGTATTCACGAACTGCTTCAGCCGTCGCGCCTTGATCGGCGATCAGGACGGCGAGATTGAACCGTGCTTGCAGGTTAGCCGGTTCCAGCGCGAGCACTTCACAATAGTGCGCCACCGCCTCCTTTGTTCGTCCTACGCCGGTCAGGGCCACGGCGAGGTTGAAATGCGCCAAGCTGTATTTCGGCTTCAATCGGATGGCCTGCTCGTAGTGCTCGATCGCCGCCGGTGTCTTTCCCTTACCCGCCAAGGCAATGGCCAGGTTGTGATGCGCGAGCGGATACGCCGGCATGAGCCGGATCGCTTCTTGATACTGCTCGATCGCCTCGTCGGTTTGCTGTTGAAGGGCCAGCGCCGTGCCGAGCATCCCGTGGAACTCCGCTTGGCGCGGCGCCAGTGCGACGGCCGCGCGATGTTCCGCAACGGCTTCATCCAGCCGCCCTTGGTTCAATAGCTCGTTGCCCAGACACTGCCTCGGCAAGCCGGATTGCGGGGCCAGTTCAACCACGCGGCGAAGGAGCGTTTCGGTGTCCCGCCAATAATGGTATTGGCGACGCGTTGCGGCAAATTCGGCGGTCGTTAGCACAAGAGCCGCGAGAGATGCCGCCATCATTGAAACGTAAGGACCTCGACCGGACGGCCTTGCCCATCGCGTCAA
>CAYMXF010000032.1:0-2226 GCA_964393935.1 uncultured Planctomycetaceae bacterium | reverse complement strand
AGACTCGTGCGGTGATAGGGCAGCAGGTGCGCGGGTCCGCCGCCCAGCGCGGAATCCAACATGAGAGAAACCATCGTCAAGGGCTGGTAATAGCCGGCGACGGTGGAGGGCGTCAGGACCTCGCTAAGGAACCGGCCCGTCGCATGCCAACTCGGGTGCTGCACGAGTGGGTTTTCGAGCAAGTATTGACCGTCGTCGAAACAAAGCGCGCGAGAGGAAAGGGCCGGCCAGTGAGCGACGATCGTGATAGCGGCGACGACCATGCAAACGATCGTCGTGGCATGGCGACGATCGGGGTTCCGGGGATCGCTCATGATCCCCATCGATGCGATTGAATCGCCGCGACGATTTGCGATGCGAGGCGTACGGCCTCGACGCCGTCCTCGGCGCTGACCGCAAGCGGAGCCCCCGTGCGGACGCTTTCCAAAAAGGATTCCAATTCCGCGCGAAGCGGTTCGACGTCGTCCATCAAGAGCGGCTCGACCTTCACCAATTGCCCGAAATCGACGTTAGCCATCTGTCCGATATCTTCGAGTTTCTTGTCCTTGGCCAGGGCGAGCACGTCGAGATTCGCGTCCCGCGTAATGGCGATGCCGGTCTTGCGCTGGTAGTCGAGCGACAAATAAGCCGTCTCGCTGAAGACGCGCAGTCGGCGATCGGTCTTCAAGGCCAGCCGCGAAGCGACGAGGTTGGCCACCGCGCCATTCTTGAAGACGACGCGGGCGTTGGCCACGTCCTCGTGCTTGGCTAGGACATTGACGCCCACCGCGTCCACACGGGCGACCGGTGAACCGACGAGATGAAGGACGATATCGATGTCGTGGATCATCATGTCTGCGACGACGCCGATATCCGCCGAGCGGAATCGAAATGGGCTGATCCGCTGCGTCTCGATGTATTTCGGCCGAATGTTGAGTCGCTGAATCGCGCGAATGACGGGGTTAAATCGCTCCGTATGACCGACGGAAAGCAGCGCGCCGGTACGTTTGGCGCAGGCCAGGAGCCGCTCCGCCTGGTCGACCGTATCGGCGAGGGGCTTTTCGACCAGGACGGCGACGCCGCGGGACAAAAGCGGCTCGGCGACGGCGACGTGGTGGATCGTCGGCACCGCGACTGTGACGGCCCGAACCTCGTCGGGCAGATCGTCGATGGAGTACAGGCCCTTACACTTGTACAGCGCGGCGCATTCGTCGGCCCGCTGGCGGTTCGTATCGACGACCGCGACGAGCCGCGTTTGCGGCAGCTCGCTGTAAAGACGGGCGTGATGTCGGCCCATATGACCGACGCCGATGACGGCGACAGGAACGGGATCAGGGGTCACTGGCCGTTGCCCCCGACGTAGAACTTCGGCCGCTCGGCGCTTCCGTCGCGCCGCTGGGACTCGAGGAACCGGCCGTACACGCCGCTGTGGATCGATCGCTTGAGAAAATCAATGAGATAGCGGCCGTGCTCGTCGAGCGACGTGTGCGATTCTACGTCGTTGATGCGTTTGGCCAGTGAGGAATTACCGTTGCGATCATTGCGCCGTGAAGGCAACAGGCGGTACAACGCGCGGAGGCTGTAGTTTCCGGCAATCTGGCTCTTTCTCGGGAACAGTTTTTTATAGAGGTCGCGAAGCTGTTGAATCGCGGGCTCGTTAAAGCCCCAACGCCCCAGGCCCTTGACGTTCACCCCCTGAATCGTGCCTTCATAGCCGAAGATCATGTACGGCGGGGCGTCCATGCTGCACCGCGCCATGCCCGTAATGAAGCAATACTGCCCGAGCGTGACGAATTGCTGCACGCCGACGAGCCCGCTGACGGTGACGTGGCTCTCGATGTGAACGTGACCGGCGATCTGCACCTGGTTGGAGAGAATGCAATGGTCGCCGACCACGACGTCGTGGGCCAAGTGCGTCCCGACCTGGAACTGGTTGTGGCTGCCGACCCGTGTCATGCCGCCGGCGACCTCGGTGCCGGTATGGGCGGTGACGCCTTCGCGAAAGACGTTGCCGTCGCCGATGAGTAGCTGCGTGCTGGACCCGCGATATTTCAAGTCCTGGGGCGGGGCCCCGATGACGGCGGAGGGGTAAAAGACGTTGTCTCGCCCGATCTGGGCATTTCCCATGATCGTGACGTTGGCGATCAGGCGGGTTCCCGAGCCGATTCGGGCCTCCGGGCCAATGTAGCACCCCGGCCCTACGACGACGTCGTCGGCGAGTTCCGCTTTGGGATCAACGGTCGCACT
>CAYMXF010000031.1:15472-20161 GCA_964393935.1 uncultured Planctomycetaceae bacterium | reverse complement strand
CAATCGTTTGCACTTCCCTGCTCCGGTTGCTGCCCGCGGGCGTATTCGGATAACGGGCCCTGGACGCGATGATGGGTCCCCAGTAGCGGTTCGAAAGTTGCTGTAAGTCCGTGGTGGCGCCGCTTCGGGCAGGGCTCCACTCCACATGGGAGTCCAATAACAAGACGTCGAGGCCGCGAGTGCCGTGATTATCGTCGTTGGTCAGGTAGGTAAATGAAAAGAATGCCGTGTCGTTGTGGTTGCTCTGGTCGGCCATGAGAAGGTAATCGCCGCGATCGTCGTTTCGCCAGAGGGCAATGTAGATATAACTACAAAAGGACTTCCTGGCGGCCGCTTCCAGAGGTAACGTACGAGGCAATTCCGTATAGTTCGTGACCGCACGGGTCGGCCAAATCTTGTCGGCACCGGGCATTTCCGTGCTATTCGCAATCTGATTCGGCTGATTGTTGAAGCGATCGCTCGGGCAAAGCATCACCTTGGGATCTGGTAGGTATTGGGGAGTGGCAGAGCGCTCTTCGGTTCCGGCTTCGCGGGTGACCTTCCGTTCGATGATGTCTCGAACCATTCCGGCAAAGTTCGGACCCCATAAACGGCCGCTTGAAGGAACGGCCGCCGATCTCTGCTGGACGAGCGCCAGATCGGCGACGGTTTCGCCCGGCTCACCCAGAGGAGCGCCCTTGGCAGGCAGCCAGCTATCGAAATCCTGGCTATATTGGAGGAGCGCGATGCCAAACTGGCGAAGGTTGGAGGCGCAAATGGCTCGTCGGGACATTTCGCGGGCTCGCGAGAGCGCCGGGACCAAAATCGAGATCAACAGGCCGATGATGGCGATGACGATCAGGAGTTCGATAAGGGTGAAGGCAGAGTGACGTGTGAGTTGAAATCGTTCCGGCAAAACAGGATGGCCAAGACCGTTGGCTAGCGGCAAACGGTCATTACCCTGAAGTCGCACCGTAGGTAGTTTCAAGGTGATGCGGGACGGCATTTGATTTCCGTCAATCTAGCGAATAAACTATACCAGTAAAACATTTTACTACCTGTAGTATAGCAGTCAGGACGGTTATTTCAAGCGCTAAAACCGAGTCCATTTTCGAGAAGATGGGGGAGAGACCGAACGAAAGCCCACAAGCTGATTTTGGAGTTCCAACCCAGGGAGACCGCGAAGATGTGCATAAACGCCCGGCTTCCCATTTTGAAACCTTTTAGGTAGGGTGCTTTGGGAGTCGCAGCCTCCCTAAAACGTCATCGGAATGCACGGCGTTCATCGGAACCCCATCGTGCGCCTTCGGTGGCTAAGTGTTTTTTTATCAATCGTTTGGGGATGAGGCTGATCACGGGGCGAGCCGGTGGCCAAACGTAAAAACATCAGCATCAAGGACGTCGCGAGGGAGAGCCAGGCCTCACTGACGACGGTTTCCCTGGTTCTGAATAAGCGGGATCGGCGGATCAGCTCCGCGACCCGAAACCGCATTTTGGAGACGGCCCAGCGGCTGGGGTACCAGCCGAGCCGGCTGGCCCAAGGACTCCAGGCCCAGAAATCGGGATGCCTCGCGATCCTGGTACCTCAATTGCGACACGCGTTCGCGGACGCCTATTTCGGCGAACTCATCAGCGCGATCCACGATTGCGCGAGCCGGGCGAGCTACAAAATTCTTCTAGAGGTGGCCCATCCGGAGTTTATCCGCGATCAAAAGCATCTCGAACTCTTTGACCGTCACTTTGTGGACGGCATGTTGTGCCTGGGCGTGACCAGCCGTGACACGTACCTTAGCGAGTTCCAGGACGGGACGCGGCCCCTCATCGTGGTCAATAATTACCTGCCGGGCCTCAAGTTGAGCCACGTGCGGTGCGACTATCACGAGGCGGGCCGAATGGCGGCGGAGTACCTGCTGGGCCTGGGGCATCGCGACATCGGGCTGATCCATGGGGCGTCGGAAGTTCAAACGACGCACGATTTTCGCCAGGGCGTGGAGGAGGCGATGGGCCGCGCTCGCTGCGCGCTGCCGGGGCAGCGCGTCGAGGACGGTCTTTTTACGGAAGAAGGTGGGGCCTCCGCGGCCGTCGCGCTTCTCTCGCGCGACCCCGCCGTCACGGCGATCATCACCGGCAACGACAAGATGGCGATCGGCGCGCTGGCCGGGCTTAAAGGAAGCGGGCGGCGCGTTCCGCAGGACGTGAGCGTCGTCGGCTGCGACGACATGCACCAGGCGGCGTTCTGCGACCCTCCGCTCACCACGGTCCATACGCCGATCTACGATTTGGGCGAGTTGGCTTGCCAGCGGTTGCTCGAAATGATCGAAGGCCGTGAAACCCTCGTGGAAGAACGCCGCTCGGTCGGGCTCACCATTCGCGATTCTTCAGCGGCTCCCAGGCGATAAATGCGACATTCGATTGCGGAATGCGGATTGCGGATTGCGGATTGGCGATCAGGCGCGTCGCGACCGGCGCGACGGTTTGCGGTCTGCTTCGGGCTCGTTCTTACTTTTTCGCAGACGGTTTGGGCGGAACCGGCGCCGGTCGAGAAAGTGCGGCTGGCGGGGACGTTCAACAATTGGGCGGCGGCGGATGACGGGTTCGCGCTTTCCCAACATGAAAACCGTTGGGAACTCGACCGATTCTGGGAATGTGGAACGTACGAATTCAAGTTCGTCTTCGATGGGAACTGGTCGCGGCATCTCGGGAATGCCGGCGGAGATCGGCTCGAACAGCCCGGCCAAAACATTCCGCTCGTCATCCCGCAATCCGGTGAATACACAATCTGGTTGGAGCCCGAAGCTCGACGTTGGGGGTTGACGCCGCGTCCGATTGAAAAGCCGCATGCACGATTCCGAGTGATAGGCACGCATGAGGCGTTCGTGCAACTCGATGGAACGTTGAGCATTGCGAGGAAGGAACATCCGATCACTTCATACGATTGGGCCGCGAGTCTGGAAGGGGACCCAACGAACCGGTTTGGAGTGGAAGTGGACCAGGACCCTGCTAGGGAGATTCCCAAAACGGATGGAACATCACATCGTAAGGCCAAAGAAATAGCGCAGGACAACCTCACGAAAATGTCCCGCCCTTGGTTGACGATTCCCAAGCACGGTCGTTACCGCATTCGATTGACCGTCAGCGATGGCGAGCAGACGGATCAAATGGAAATCGTCAAGGAGTTGGGCGATGGATACGCGCTTTCCGACGGCCGGTATTTCACCGACAAGACCTCGCCGCTCGCCATGCGAGAGATTCGACCGGGCCTTTGGGGAGCACCGTACGGTCTGCTCAAGGCGGAGGATGTGACGCTTAGCGTGCGGCCGCTCAAGGGTGATGCCGATCAGCCGCCGGTAGCATCGTTACATCCGCGCTTGGAATCCGGACGACAATATCTCGCCCTATTCGACGAGTCGGCCAAGACGTTGTCATTGGCGGCCGAAGGTTTTACGACGTTCACGTTCTTGCCGTCGAAGGAGACGCGGCTGCCGGCAGGGATGATCGTCGAGCGGGTTGATGTCGTTGGGTCGTTCAACGGTTGGAGTCCGACAGCGACTCCCTTGGAGCCCATGAGGGGCGAGGCTTACTTCTCACGGTTGATGGAATTGCCCGAGGGCGTGCATCACTACAAGTTCGTCGTGAACGGCACGATCTGGCTGGATGATATCAACGCGGACCCGAAGTATCGCGAGTCGGACGGGTCGGGGGGATTCAACAGCGGCGTTCGAATCGGACCGGACCCCGCGGCGTTCGGCGCGGCCAAACCCAACGAGATTGCCTGCGGTGCGGTGCGACACGATCCGAACAGCCCGGCCTATTTCACGCCGATTGCGGACGATCTGGTAAGACTAACCGTTCGTACGCTGAAGGACGACGTGGAGGGCATCTCGGCGGACTTCGCAACCGAGGATGCCCCTGTCGCACTGACCAAGACGGACTCGCGCGGCGGGTTCGACTATTGGTCGGCGAACTACCGGGCGCATGGACCCAATTTGAAGTTTACGATTCATCTGATGGATGGCTCGGCCAAGTCGTTGCTTGATTCCGATGGGTGCCACAAGATGCCGAGCCAACCTGGGGTGAGAGTCTCCATGAAGCCAATGCCATTCGAGGCCGAGGTGCGAATGTCCTTCGAGAC
The DNA here is from genome assembly GCA_964393935.1 of uncultured Planctomycetaceae bacterium. Classification (GTDB taxonomy): domain Bacteria; phylum Planctomycetota; class Phycisphaerae; order UBA1845; family UTPLA1; genus DATEMU01. The sequence continues at coordinate 16,050 of CAYMXF010000031.1, read as the reverse complement.
GCCGGATTGGGCGAACCAAGTCGTGTGGTACCAAATCTTCCCGGAGCGATTCGCCAACGGCGATCCGTCGAACGATCCGCCGCGGACGGTCCCGTGGAATCACAAGTGGGAGGAACCGTACAGTTCGCAACGCCAAAACGCCGAAACGCCAAAACACCAAAATGAAGCAAGGTATGAGGAAAAGGGCACCTTTTTTCAGTTCATCTTCGATCGGCGTTACGGGGGCGATTTACAGGGAGTGCGGCAACGGCTCGGTTATCTACGCGAGTTGGGAATCACTGGGATTTATTTCAACCCGATCTTTCTCGCGGAGTCGATGCACAAATACGACGCGTCGGACTATCGGCATATCGACGACTTTTTCGGGGTGAAGGGCAGCCTTGCCAAGATCAGCGGCGAGGGCGTGGACCCGAAGACGTGGCAGTGGTCGGAGAGCGACCGCGTCTTTCTGGACTTTTTGAAGGAGGCCCATCGGCAGGGGTTTCGCGTCATCCTCGACGGCGTATTTAACCACGTCGGGCGGCATTTCTGGGCGTTTCAGGATGTCGTGAAGAACGGGAAAAATTCGCCGTACGCCG
>CAYMXF010000031.1:0-15372 GCA_964393935.1 uncultured Planctomycetaceae bacterium | reverse complement strand
CGGATCGCAAGCCGATGTATTGGAAAGACCTGATGCCGTTTGACGATCCGGAAGAACGGATCGAACCGGGGTTGTTCGAACACTATCGGCGGATGATTGCGATTCGGAATACGTACCCCGCGCTGCAATTGGGGTCGTATCAAACGCTGTTGGCGAAAGATCCCCACCGCATTTTCGCCTTCGCCAGGACGCTCGACGGCGAGTCGGTCGTCGTCGTCGTGAACAACAGCGACGCACGGCATCGATTGGATGTGCCCTCGCCGTGGGCGGATGGGACGAAGGTCGTGCGGTTGACTGATTCGGCGGCGTGCGAGGTCGTCGATCCGCCGGCGTCGGAGCCGGCGGCGCGGCCGAAGACTCGCGTGCGAGCGGATCACCAATCGCCCGTGAAAGTCGAGGGCGGGCGGCTCAAGGGAATCATGCTGGAGCCGCGCAGCACCAGCGCGTTCGCCAAGAACTGACCGGTCGTCGGCCTTACGAACGCCCATCGACATCGCGACAGGTCCACCATCATGCAGCCAGTGTTGAGTCAGATCGGGCGGGGGTTGCGGCTGGCGGTCGCGATCGTCGCCGCGGCGCTGCTCGTGTTTTCCTTTGCATGGTGGGGATATCGACGGCTAAGCCGGGAGAGGCTCCCCGCGGATGTCGTCGCGATCAAGGTTTTGCACTGGGGGGACAAGACCGAGGACGAGATCGTCCGCAAGCTGGTGGAAGACTTCGAGAAGATGCCTGAGAACAAGGGCATCAAGGTCATCCGGATCAATCTCGGACAGGCGGCGGCGGTTCGAACCAAGTTGCAGACGATGTTCGCGGCGGGCGATCCGCCGGATGTTTTTTATCTCGGGCTGGAGAACGTCTCCGATCTGGCGCAGAAGAATCTACTCGCCGACGTTGAGGAACTCATCGCGCGGGACAAGGCGCGGGGCACGCCGACGATCGATCTAAACGCTTTGTACCCGGCGACGGTACGGAGTTTCCGCGTCGATCCGGAGACCGGCCAAGTGGGCAAGGGGCGCCTCGTCGGGCTGCCAAAGGGTTTCACGACCGTCGGATTCTTTTACAACCGCGACCTGTTTCGCCGAGCGGGGATCGCCGATCCTCCTGCAACGGGCTGGACGTGGGAGGAATTCATCGCAACGGCGCGGGCCATCGGGAAATTGCCGAATTGCTACGGCGCGGACTTCGTGACGTGGGAGCAGATGGTTCGCGTCTATCTGTGGACTTACGGCGTGGATTTCGCCTCGCCGGGCTGGGCGCAGCCCTATCACTTCGATGATCCCACGTTGCTTGCCGCGATGCAACGATTGCAGGAGTGGTTTCACGGCGAGTCGCGCACGCTGCTATCGGCCAAGACACAAATCGAAACAGGACAAGAACCGTTCTTGGCGGGGAACGTGGGCATGGCCGGGCCGTTCGGACGGTGGAAGGTGCCGGTGTATCGCACGGTCGATTCGTTTGATTGGGACCTTGCGCCGTTGCCGCACGTCGCGGGGAGGCCACCGAGGAACGGCGTGTTCACGGTCGCGTGGGCGCTGGCGCGGACGACGCCGCATAAAGAAGAGGCGTGGCGATTCGTCAAATACCTCATGAGCGAGCGCGGGCAACGGCTCATGTCGAACGCGGGATTGGAGATCCCCGTGCTGCGAAGCGTGGCGGAGGAGGCGGTTCGCTCCGATGCGAATGCGCGGCCGCGTAATGCGCGAATCCTCTTAGACGCCGCGGAGTTTTCCGATCCGACGGACTATCCGCCTGACCCGGAGTTTCAACAGCAGCTTCGCGTTCAGGTCGAGGAGGTTTTCAAGTTGGGGCTGCCGGTCTCGAAGGCGATGGCGCGCGTCGAGCGGAAATGGACGGAGAATCTCCGACGAGCGGCGGTCGCGCAAGAGGATCGGCCGATTCACTGGGGCCGTTTGTTGATGACCATCGGTCTCCCGCTTGCCGCGGTCCTTATCGCAGCCGCGATCGTTTGGTGGCGGCGTCGGCCCGCAGGGCTGACTTTTCGCGAAGAGTGGGCCGGGATGAGCATGATCTCGCCGTGGGTGGCGGGCTTTTTGATCTTCACGTCGTTTTCCATCGGACTGTCGCTGATCCTGTCCTTTACGAAGTGGAGCGCGCTGACGACGCTCGACCACGCTCAATACGTCGGATGGGATAATTTCCGGTCACTGTGGACGCGGGACGATACGTTTACCCGATCGCTAAAGGCGACGGCATGGTACGCACTCCTCGCCGTGCCGACGGGTCAGCTCGCGGCGCTGGTCGCGGCGATGTTGATGAACCGCGAGTACAAGTCGATCGGGATCTTTCGGGCGATCTGGTATCTGCCGAGCGTGCTCGCGGGCGTGGGCGTGGCGGTCATGTGGAAGTGGGTATTCCACCACGAACACGGACTTTTGAAGCTGATCCTCGATCCGATGTTGCCCGCGGGGATGCACTCGCCGGCGTGGTTCGAGAAAGACGCGAACCGGTGGGGCGTACCGGCCTTCGCCATCGTAAACCTATGGGCGATCGGCGGGACCATGATGATCTATCTTGCGGGGCTCAAAGGCATCCCCAAGGATATGTACGAGGCGGCGGCGATCGACGGTGCGGTCGGATGGAGGCGATTCCGCCATGTCACGTTGCCGATGCTGAGCCCGGTGCTTTTTTTCAATTTCATCATCGCCATCATCGCGTCCTTTCAGGTCTTCACGCAGGCGTTTGTGATGACCGGCGGCGGACCTGGGGACGCGACGCGGTTTTACGTCGTCTATCTGTACAACCAGGCGTTTGATTTCCACGAGATGGGATATGCGTCGGCGATGGCGTGGTTGCTGTTGCTGATCGTGCTGGTGCTGACGCTCGCCGTGATGAAGGGAACGAAGCGATTCGTTTATTATGAAGGGTTAAAGTGAGGGGTCAAGGGTTCAAGGGGCCGAGGGGCCGAGTGAAAGACTGGGAACGGGTAGCGATGGGAGTCGTCCGATGTTGAAGACTTACAAAGAACTTATCGTTTGGCAGAAATCGTTTCGACTTTGTACGCAGCTTTATCAAATTACACGTTCATTCCCAGCGGACGAGCGATTTGGACTTACCTCTCAGATTCGCCGCGCCGCTGTGTCCATCCCATCCAATATCGCGGAAGGCTACGGCCGCGGAACAACCCGCGACTACATTCGGTTCCTCTGGATAGCCAATGGTTCACTTGCGGAAGTTGAGACTCAACTATTGCTCTCCAGAGAACTCGACTTCCTGTCCCAGGACCACGCAGATGCCGCATTGGAATCCGTTGCCGAAGTCGAACGAATACTGGCGGCTCTCATCCGCTCACTGGAGGAGAAAAAATGACCGGTTCCTCTTCGCTCAGGTTGGACGACTCGGCCCGCCAACCCCTTGGCCCCTTGGCCCCTCGGCCCCTTAGCCCCTTTCGCCGTCCGCGAGCGGGAGTAGTCGCCGTCCTGGTTTTGCTCCTTCTCGGCAGCGTGGTCATGCTCTTTCCCTTCTGGTGGATGGCGGTGACCAGTTTGTCCACGCCGGGGGAAGCGAGCGCGTCGAGCACGGCGGCGACGTTTAAGTGGTGGCCGAGCGATCCGCAGTGGGGGAATTACCCGGAGGCGCTGCGGAAGATGGGGAGCCGGCCATGGCATGGGTTTCTGGACGCGCTGTCCAACACGGTCGTCATCACGACACTGAGCGTCATCGGGCAGGTCTTATCGTGCAGCCTCGTCGGCTATGCGTTCGCGCGGCTGCGGTTTCGCGGGCGGGAGGCGGCGTTTGTGATCATGATCGCGACGATGATGTTGCCGGCGCAAGTCACAATGATCCCGATGTTCATTATGTTCCGCTCGTTTGGATGGGTGGACACGTTCGCCCCGCTGGTCGTGCCGCCGTTCTTCGGGACGCCGTTCTTCATCTTCATGTTCCGGCAGTTCTTCGCGCAGGTGCCGGAGGCCCTGGTGGAGGCGGCGCGGATCGACGGCTGCGGCCACCTTCGCATCTGGTGGCAGATCATGCTGCCCATCTGCAAGCCGGTCATCGCCATCACGGCGATTTTTACCTTCATCGGGGTGTGGAACGATTTCATGGGGCCGCTGATTTATCTCCAAAGCGAGGAAAACATGACGCTGGCGGTCGCGCTCAATTCGTTTCAGAACACCTACGGGGACTTCCGAGACGCGCAATTCCTGATGGCGGCGAGCATCGTGACGATGATCCCGTGCATCGTGCTCTTCTTTGTGGCACAGAAGCAATTCATCGGCGGGCTCAGCTTGGGGGCGGTAAAGGGATAATCATCATCCGCCAAACGGCAAGCCACAACCGGGCATAAGTGCTTGGGCCTAAAGTCACATGTCTTGAATTGACCGAGAGTTTCAAAGGTGATAAAGTGTTTTACTGCCTTAGTGACGGAGGCGAGCCGAGTCCTCCGATCGGATGGGGAGGAAGCTATCCCGCATAACACTCGCAGTCGGCCCTGCGCGTGATTGGAAGGATCACTAAAGACAGCCCAATGGCTATTCCAAATACGCAGGCTCCGGGTTACCGGTTTCTCGGCGACGTCACGGGTTACCGGCGGGATGAACAAGGCCTGACCATCGAATGTGGGACGGCGGCGGTGCGGGTTACTCCGCGGGCTGACGGGGTCGTTCGTGTGCGGCTCGCGCCGGACGGCGCGTTTGGGCGCGATCATTCTTGGGCGGTGGTTTCCGGCGACTTGGCGACAGGCTCGTGGCAACACCGCGAGGATGGGCAAGCCCTGGAGATCGTGGGCGACGCGGTCCACGTCCGTATTCAGAAACACCCCTGCCGTATCTCGTTTTCGACGGCTGACAGAAAAATTCTTTGCGGCGACGAGCCCAACCGTGGGATGACCTGGAGCAGCGACGAAGTTCGCTGCTTCAAGACCCTTCGCGACGAGGACCATTTCTTCGGCTTCGGGGAAAAATGCTGTCCGTTGGACAAGCGCGATACGGCGATCGTGAATTGGAACCACGACTCGGCGGAATACGAGCCGTACACCGACCCGCTTTATCAAACGCATCCGTTCCTGATCGTTCTCAACGGGGGGCAGTCCTACGGCGTCTTCTTCGACAACACGTACCGATCGTCTTTCGATCTGGGGAAGACTTCGCGAAAAAGCTACTCGTTCGGGGCGGACGGCGGGGAGATGAATTACTACTTCATCCCCGGGCCGAAACCCGCGGACGTGATCCGCCGCTACGGAAAGCTCGTGGGCACGCCTCCGCTGCCGCCGATGTGGGCGTTGGGGTTTCATCAGTGCCGTTGGAGCTACGAGACCGCCAAGCGCGTCCAGACGGTCGCCAAGCAATTCCGCAAACGAAAGATTCCGTGCGACGCGATCTACATCGACATCGATTACATGGACGGGTTCCGTTCATTCACCTGGGACCCCAAGCGCTTCGCGAAGCCCGCGGCGATGCTCAAGGACTTGGCGAAGATCGGGATGAAGGTCGTGGTCATCCTCGATCCCGGGATCAAGGCGGAGCCGGGCTACCGAATCTACGACGAAGGTGTGGCGGGCGATCATTTCTGTAAGGACGGCGATGGCGGGCCCTACATTGGCAAGGTCTGGCCGGGCGCGTCGGTCTATCCCGATTTCACGCGCGCGGCGACGCGCGAATGGTGGAGCGGGCTCTATCGCGAGCTGCTCGACGCGGGCGTGACCGGTATCTGGAACGATATGAACGAGCCGGCGGACTTCACCTTCGCACACGGAACGATGCCGCTTTCGATTCAACACGACAACGATGGGCAGCCCTGCGATCATCGCGGGGCGCATAATGTCTATGGAATGCAGATGGCTCGATCGACGCACGAAGGTCTCCGGCGATTGCGGCCGGGTCAGCGGCCGTTTGTGTTGACGCGCGCCGGCTATTCAGGCGTTCAGCGTTATGCCGCCGTCTGGACCGGCGACAACCGATCAAGCTGGGACCACCTGCGGATGAGCATCCCCATGCTGCTGAACATGGGGCTCTCGGGCGTTGGCTTCTGCGGGGCGGATATCGGTGGCTTTCGCGATTATCCGTCGCCGGAATTGTTCACGCGCTGGCTCCAAGTCGGCATCTTTTATCCGCTCTGCCGCGTACACACGGCGGGCGGCCCTCCGCAGGATCCCTGGTCGTTCGGCAAGAAGCACGAGCGGATCCATCGCAAAACGATCGAATTGCGATATCACCTGCTGCCCTACCTCTACACGGAATTTGAAAACGCCACGCGCACGGGTCTGCCGGTGTTGCGACCGCTCCTGGTGGATTTTCCCGAGTATCCCAAGGTCCATCGCTGTGAGCACGAATTCATGTTCGGGCGGCAACTCCTGGTCGCGCCGGTGGTCCTGGAAGGCGCGCGGAAGCGCAAACTGGTGCTGCCGGCGGGAACGTGGTACGCCTTCGACGATGCCGAGCCCCGAACCGGCGGGCATGAGGTCGAGTTGCCCGTGACAATCGAATCGATCCCCCTGTTCGCGCGGGAAGGGGCGATTATTCCGGCCCGCCCTGTCATGCAATTCACGGGCGAATCCGTTCTGGAAGAGTTGATCCTGCACATCTTTCCGGGCAAGGGCAGAGGCTCGTTTTACAACGACGACGGCTCGACGTACGAATACCAAGGCGGCGAATACACCCTGGAGGAATACAAGGTCGAGACGGCCGGCGACGTAACGACGCTTCGGCTGACGCAACGGAGCGGCGGCGAGCGATTCGCCCCCCGAAGCTATTTGATCCAATTCAAGGGCATGAAGAAGGCCCCCGTCGCGGTGGCGGCGGCCGGCGCGCCGGTCCCCCAATGCCGGACGTACAAAGCCCTGACCAAAGCCGCGCCCGGATGGTTTCATGAGGCCAAGGCGGGGATCGTCTGGGTCCGCGTGCCGCGGCTGGCGGCGGAGGAATGCGTGGAGCTTCTCCGACGGACGTCGTCGGCCCAGGGCCGTCCCAGCAAGCGTACGGCTCAGCCCAGCGGGGTTTAGGGCACGCCGTCCACTGCTGGCGGGATTGATCGACACGCATTGCGGCCCGCCGTTACAATACCGAATTGCGTGATGTCGCACTCCGAAAGCCGGACGATGGCTACGTCGGCGGTTTTCGAGCTCGGCGAATTCACTTCAAGGAGTCTGCCATGTCGACCGAACAATTCATGTCTCAGCAATACACGACGCTTCGCGAGGAGATCCGTTCGAGCAAAGCGCGGATTTTCATGCTCCTGATCCTCGGGACGCTGTTCATCCCCGCGGTGGGATTCGCGGCCAAGGAGTACAGCGCGACGTATGCGAGCGCGTCGTTGCCGTTCATCATCCTGGTCTTGATGCTGTGCTTTTTGATGGAGCAAAATAGCATCATCCGCGCGGGCCGGTACCTCAAGGAACACGTGGAGCCGCACATCGAGGGCGTCACGACCTGGGAGAACTGGCTGGAGAGCAACCAGCGGTTGCGAGACACGGACCGCTATTTCTTCGGCAGTTTTCTGCTGGTCTTCGTCATTTTCTACGCGATCGCCTCAGGAGCGGCCGTCGAGAGCGTCGCCGGGCAGTGGCCCGAACACCGCTGGTACGCAACTGCGGCGTATGGTATCGGCGGACTTTGGTTCATCATCGTGCTCGTCCGGCACTGGCACGCCTGCACGACGACGAAGTAGCATTGCTCGGGAGACTTAATTCTCGCGACATCGTCAGAGTTCTCGATCGAACATGACGACAGAGTAGCCGCGGAGGAGCACTTCGACCGGCAGGCCGAGCGCCCGACAGACGTTCTCCAGCATCCATAGAAACGGCGTCATGGCTTGCGGCACATTCCAGAGCACGATGAAGAGAACGGCCAAACAGCCCATCGCGACTTGCGGCTGATGCAGTTTCCAGCGAAGTTCAGGATCGAGCTTATGCTCGATGATGCCGAAGCCGTCGAGCGGCGGCAGCGGGATCAGGTTGAACAACTCCGCGAAAAGATTGAGGACCGCCATGGCGCCGAGGAAGTTCACCCAGGTCGGCTGCGTCGAGGCGAGTGGATCAACGAGCCCGACGGCGGGGTGGAGCGGGATGCACATCAATAGAAACAGGATCATGTTGCTGGCGGGGCCGGCGGCGGCGACGTACGCGCCCCAGCGATCGCTCTTGAGGCGGCTGCGATCGATCAGCACCGCCGCGCCGGGCAACGGAAAGCCGCCCATCATCAGGACCAGCGCCGGGATCAGCAGGCTATAAACCGGGTGGATAAAGCGCGTGGGGTCGAGGGTGAGGTAGCCTTTGCCGCGGACGCTCTCATCGCCGCCCCAGTAGGCGACAAGCGCGTGGGAAAATTCGTGGATCGTCGTGCAGAGAATCCACGCGAGCAGCGCGGCGAACATGAGCGGGGAAAAGTGTACGCCGACGGCCAGAAGCGTCATGCGGTTACTCGATCAGACGGAGCCGGGGCGAATCACAACAAGTCCTCGCCGGACTTCGTGTGGGCGCGGAAGTCGGAGACGAGCTGCCTGGTGATCGGCCCGGGCTTTCCGTCGCCGACGGGCCGTTTGTCGAATTCGTTGATCGGGCAGACCTCCGCGCCGGTGCCGGTGATGAACGCCTCATCGGCGAAGTAAAGATCGGCCTTAGTCAGCGTCGTTTCATCCGTGGGGATGCCGCGCTTCTGCGCAAACTTGAGGACGAGGCGGCGGGTGATGCCCCCGAGCAGGCCGCAGTGCGGCGCGGGCGTCTGAAGACGGCCGCGCGTGACGATGAAGAGATTGTCGCCGGTACACTCGCCCACATAGCCCTCGTGATTGAGCATGACGGCTTCGAGGCAACCGGCGTCGATCGCCTCGATCTTGGCCATGATATTGTTGAGATAGTTGAGACTCTTGATTTGCGGAGGCAGCGCGGCGGGGTGATTGCGGATCGTGGCCGCGGTGACGACTTTCATGCCCTTCTCGTACATCTCAGGCTCATACATCGCGATCTTATCGACAATGATGAAGACCTGCGGGCTCACCGTGCGGAAGGGGTGGATGCCAAGAGAGCCGGCGCCACGGAGGGCGACGAGTCGGATGTAACCGTCTTTCGTGCCGTTGGCTTTGATGGTGTCCTTCATGGCCTCGACGATTTGGGGCATGCTCCAGGGAATCTCGAGACGGATGGCCTTCAGACTGCCGGCGAAGCGCTCCATGTGCGCGCGGCACTCGAAGATACGCCCGCCGTAGACGCGGATGCCTTCGAAGACGCCGTCTCCGTAAAGCAGCCCATGCGAAAAAACGCTGATCTTGGCTTCGGCGGTGGGAACGATCTTACCGTCGAGCCAAATCTTCAAATTCGAGTTGGGTGTGTAATCATCGGCCATGCATCCATCCTCCGGCGGCCTTGAGTCCGGCCATACTTTTCTCTTCCGACGGGCGACCGGTCTATTGTATACGGCCGTCCGTCAGATGCACAACCTCGTCGGCCTGGGAAGCCAGGTCCCGATCGTGCGTGACCATGACCATGGTTTGGCCGGATTGGTTGAGGTCCTTCAGCAGACCGAAGATGCCGCGGCCGGTCCGAGCGTCGAGATTGCCGGTCGGCTCGTCCGCGAATAGGACGGCGGGCTCGTTCATCAGGGCTCGGGCGACGGCGACGCGCTGGCGCTCCCCGCCGGACAATTCATTGGGCCGATGGCGAAGCCGGTCGCCCAGGCCGACGCGTTCGAGCAGGTCCAAGGCCCGCGCGGCCCCTTCGCCGCGGCGCTCGAGCCACCGGCCGATCGACTTGCCGACCATTTGCGGAAGCAAAACGTTTTCCAACACGTCGAACTCCGGCAGGAGATGATAGAACTGGAATACAAACCCGAAGGCCGAGTTCAAGAGGCGGTTCCGGCGATCCTCGATGAGACCTTGGGCGACGGAGCCTTCCGACGAATTCATCGCTTTTGGAGGACGCGGCGGTGAAGAGGCGGTCTCCGCCACAACTTCGTCATCCGCGCCGCCCAGACCGCTGTCACGACCCTGGGGAATCGTTCGATAGCCCTCCAGCTCGAACATCGGCTCGCCTTCGTAGTACACCTGTCCGCGATGCGGCACGTCGAGACCGCTGAGGACATGCAGGAGGGTGCTCTTCCCGCTCCCGCTGCTTCCCATGATGGCTACGAATCGACCGCGGGGAATGTTCAGATCGATCCCCCGCAGGACGGGCAGGACGGTGCGGCCGAGCCGGTAGCTCTTGTGGACTTGATGGCAGCGAAGGAGCGGTGCGGACATAAGAAAAATGTGACTCCTTACTCGTATCTCAGCGATTCCACGGGCCAGCTTCGGCCGGCGCGGATGGCCGGGAAGGCGGCGCCGGCGATGGAGGCTAACACGGCCAGGATACTGATCCAGATCACCTCCGACCATTTCCACACGTCCGGTATTTTGTCGAAGGAGTACGTCTCGGGGCTCCAAACGCGCCAGGCGGGATTGAGCCGAGCGAGCCAGTCCTGGACGTCGTTGATGTGCTCGACGAAATTGATGCCGAGCAGCGAGCCGAGGATGCAGCCCACGAGGCCGATCGCGCCGCCGTACGCGAGGAAGACGGCGGCGACGCCTTCGGCGCTGCCGCCGACGCTCTTGATGATGCCGATATCGCGGGTCTTTTCCTGGACGATCATGTAGAAGATGCAAAGGATCAGGAAGACGGCGACGATGCTGATGACGCCGAACATAATCAGGACGAGGAACTTTTCCTTCTCGATGGCGGAGATGTAGCTGCTTTGCATTTCTTCCCAGGTCTGGATGTCCACTTGGCGAAGCATGTCGTATTCAAAGGAATCGGTGGGCAGTGCGTCGCAGAACTGCTCCCACTCCTGCAAGAGGATCCGTTTCTTTTCGGCAAGGACGAGGCGATCGTCGCCGTAGGGCGGCGTCAGCTTGATCTGTATCTGGCTGCATCGCGCACCGCTTGTGCCCTTGCCGTCGGTGCGCTGCTGCGGGCCCATCGAGAGCAAACGCTGGAGTTCGTCGAAGTCCACGTAGCAATTCATGGAATCGATTTCGTGGATGCCGGTGCGGGAGTCGTCGACGTAACGGAAGGTGGGCTTGGGGGGCGGCTCGGCGGGAATATCACCGCCTCGCGTGACGGGTAGAACGGTCAAGAGGCAGGGTTCGCCGCGAGGATAATCCTGGTTGCGGCGGTATTCGCCCGACGGCATACGACGGGCCATGATGTGGCGGCCGACGATCACGCCGGGGAAGGGTTTGCCTTCAAAGGCCGGTCGCGTGGTCGGGCCTTTGAATACGCCGGGGCCGACATAAAAATCGCCCGTCTCGCGATGGAATTGCTTCAACTCTTTTTCGCGCTGGGTGGGTGGCAGCTTGTCCAGGTATTCCTGGTACCGGCGATCGTAGTCGTCAGGCAGGACGACATTGCCGCGCGCGTCAAAGCCGTACACCGGTTGCTGCTGACGGGCGAGCGTCGTGCCGCCGAAGCGATTATTGTAGAACAGGTCTTTCCCGAACTCGTTAACGCGGACGTATTCGTCGAGCCGGACGCCCCAGATGTGAACGGCGGTCGTTTTCTTGGTGACGGGGAATTGCAGGATGCCGTAGGAATGGATGAGCGGCGTCGCCTGACTCACGAGCGGTTTTCCGGTCTTGGGATCAGTGAGTTTGCCGATGCGCTCGATGAACTCCTGATAGTAGGGAAAGCCTTGTAGCCCGCCGTCCATGACGAGCTCGCCGAGGAGGCCATGGGCGCGGGTGCGGATGCTGTCCACGAAGCCGCCCATGACGCTGATGACGATGATCATCATCGCGACGCAAAGCGTGACAGCCCCGACGGAGAAGAAGGCGATGCGTTTGCGCTGGAGCAGGCGAGCCGCAAGGAAGGAGATGTAGTAGCGCGGCCAACCGAGAAAGGGCGCGATCTTCCAGGCGAAACGCCATAGATAGGCGAGGGCCAGGAGGATGGCGATCCAGAGACCGGCGTTAAAGAGGTACCATTCAGGCCGGACCCACGCGGCGAAATCGAAGTCGAGCCAGACGGCGGGCGACAGGATCACAAAAGCCCGCGGCATCTTCTCCGGTTCGAAGAAGAAGGAAAAGTAGTCTGTCAGGGGAATCCAGGTGATCAAGGCGTGGATCGCACCGGTCGCGACGAAGAGCCGTACGAACAGCCACGCGGTCCGCAGAGAGGCGTGCGGCAGCAGAGTGAACATGCCCGGCCAACGGATCAGAAGGAGCCAGACGAAAACCAACGGGCCGAGCAAAAGGGTACTATGGTCCACCCCGTCCTCGGAGACGTCCGCCGGGTCGAAGAACCAGGGTAGGCCGCAGAGTTTCCGCCAAATCGCCTGATTTCGGAGCCAACGGACCATCGTGTCGTCATCTTCAAGGGCCGATTTGAGAACCTGCCACTCCTCGTGGACCGCTTCGTGATACTGGTCGAGTTCGCGGATGAGTTGCTTGCGGCGATCTTGAACTTCACGGGGCAGGCTCTGGAGCGCCCGCGGGCGGGTCACGACTTCGACGAAGAGGTCGGCCCCGGTGACGGGCCGGCCGATCCACGCGGAACCCATCGCGGCGTTGAGGCAGGTCAGCGTCGCCCACAGGGCCACGAGGCTCCAGGCAGAACCGGCGAGAAACGCGCCAAGGCGGCTTCGAGTACCCGTTTGCCAATGACCAATCCAAACGATCGATGCGCCGATCAGACGGACAAACCAGACCAGCAAGAGGATGGCCATTGCGATGGGCGCGGCGATCAATACCGGCACGGCGAGCAGGGCCATTTGTCCTTTTGACAGTGTGATCGGCCGGCGGAGCAGGCGAGCCGCCGTGGCTTCGATGACGACGTAGAATGCCCCGCCGAGGAGGTTGGCCGCCGCGAGGAAGAGGAGATAGATCGGGACCGTGATGGGGGCCAGTACGATGAACAGAAGACGAGGGATAAGGGAAAGCAATGACTTAACCTCGGACAACCGACCAGGGTGCGAATGGCGAATAGCGAATAGCGAATAGCGAAAGACCCCACAACCGACGGGCGATCCGCGGTGGGATGATTTCGCTATTCGCTATTCGACGTTCGACATTCATTTATGCGGCCGCTGAAGGGGGAAGAGGATGACGTCGCGGATGCTCGGTGAATTGGTAAGCAGCATGGCCAGGCGGTCGATGCCGACGCCGAGGCCGCCGGCGGGCGGCATACCGTGTTCCAGCGCGCTGATGAAGTCTTCGTCCATGACGCGCATCGTCTCGTCGCCTTCGCCTTTGACTTGTGAGCCGAGCGTCTCGCGCTGGACGGTTGGGTCGTTCAGCTCGGTGTAGGCGTTGCCGAGTTCCATGCCCGCGGCGAAGGCCTCGAAGCGCAGGGCGAGGGTCGGATCGCCTTTCTTGCGGCGCGTCAGCGGGCAGAGGGCCGCCGGGTATTCGGTGACGAACATCGGCTGGATCAAGTGCGGCTCGACCATCGCCTCGAAAAGGCGATTGGCGACGATGGCGTCATCGATCTTGGCGCCTTCGATGCCAAGCTCCCCACCCTTCTCACGAACGGCGGCGGCATCGCGAAGGTCCACGCCGGCGTGCTCGCGCAGCAACTCGGTGTACGTCTTACGCGGCCAGGGCGGGGTGAAGTCCAGTTCGTGGTCGCGGAAAGACCGCCGAAAGCCTCCGCCGAGCGATACGATGGAGCGGGCAACCATGCCTTCGACGTGGCTCATCATATCCGACAGATCGCCGTAGGCTTGGTAGCACTCCATCATCGTAAACTCGGGGTTGTGTTGGGTGCTGATGCCTTCGTTGCGGAAGTTGCGGTTGATCTCGAAAACGCGCTCCATGCCGCCCACGAGCAGGCGCTTGAGATACAACTCGGGGGAAATCCTCAGAAACAGGTCGATGTCGAGCGTGTTGTGATGCGTCGTGAAGGGCTTGGCCGCCGCGCCGCCGTAGATCGGTTGAAGCATCGGCGTCTCGACTTCTAAAAAACCCTGGTCGTGGAAGTAGGCCCGGACGGCATCGACGATCCGGCACCTCGCCTTGAATGTCTTCATGACGTCCGGGTTGGAAAAAAGATCGATGTAGCGCTGGCGGTACCGAACATCCACGTCCTGGAGACCGTGCCACTTCTCCGGCGGCGGGCGGAGGCTCTTGCAGAGCAGCGTGACGCTCTCGGCCCAAACGGTGATCTCGTTGGTCTTGGTGCGGCCGACGAAGCCATCGACGCCGATGATGTCGCCGAGGTCCAGGAGAGAGAGTAGTTCCCATGCCTGGTCGCCAATGCGGGCTTTGGAGACGCCGATTTGAAGGTCGCCGGTCGAATCGCGAAGGGTCAGGAAGGCAAGCTTGCCCATCAGGCGAAAGAAGGCGACGCGGCCGGCGGCCCGAGTCTTTCCGGATTCGTCGGACTGGCCGGGTTGCAACGTAAGGCCCTCGACGCGGGCGCGGATGTCGGCGTTGGCCACGACGCCTTCAAAACGGGCTCCGTACGGGTCGATGCCGAGGGCGGTGATCCGGTCGAGCTTGCGTTTGCGATCGTCGTAATACTGGTCAACCATGCTACTTTGCCAAAATCGGGGACCTCGGCCCGGGCGAAAAGCGGGGGCCGAATCGAGGAAAGGATGCTACTTTCCGCGCTCCCCCCCATCAATGCAAGGGCGGAAGGCGGCGCAAAGCCTTTTCCGGCTTGACTTTGGCGTATCCGGACGGCGCAAATAGTGGGAATAAATCCGGCCTGCGCGGTGTTTAAGAGTGTGAGGAACGATCATGGGTCCCGCCCCGGCGGAGCTTCGACACGTCCAGCGGATTCGGGGGCGATGACGAATTCCCCGTCAGCGGCTCGGTTCGAGCAGCAGGTGTTATGCCACCTCGATGTCGTCTATCGAGTGGCGCGAAAACTGACAGGCGATCCGTTTGAGGCGGAGGAACTCGTCCAAGAGACTTTCCTGCGGGCCCATCGAGGGTTCGAGGAGTTCGACCTACGGACCCACGGCGCAAAGGCATGGCTGCTCAAGATTCTGCACAACACATTCGTCAGTGGTCTGAGACAAGACGCGCGATCGCCGTCGCTCACGGCGGACCTGAGCTTGGACGACTTCGCGGCGGAATTGGTGCACGATCCCCTGCCAATTCTGACGCCGGGGCAGATCGATTGGGAGGGTTTCGACGAGGAGTTAAAAACGGCGGTCGAGGACCTGCCGGTGGAGTATCGGTCGGTCCTTTTGCTGTGGGCGCTGGGTGATTTGAGCTATAAGGAAATCGCCGAAGTATTGAGTTGCGCCGTCGGCACGGTGATGAGCCGTCTGCATCGTGCGAGACAAAAGTTGGGCGAGGCGTTAAGCGATTACGCCAGGGTTAGGAGGACGGGATCGTCATGATGAATTGTACGGGCGTGAGGAAGTTTCTGTACGCGTTCGCGGACGGGCAGCTCGGCGTGAAGGCCAACTGCGAGGTCCTCGATCACTTGAAGATGTGTCC
>CAYMXF010000030.1:0-20371 GCA_964393935.1 uncultured Planctomycetaceae bacterium | reverse complement strand
AGCGCGTCCTCGCAAACCTGATAGCCCAGTCCGCGCGAGCCGGAATGGATCATGACGGTGAGTTGGCCCTCTTCCAGCCCGAGCACTGCAGCGCTGTGCGGGTCGTCAACGCGATCGACGACCTGTACTTCCATGAAATGATTGCCGCTGCCCAGCGTGCCGCACTGCGCCGCGCCGCGCTCGTACGCATGTTGCGAAACGTCGTCCGGCCGCGCGCCGGTCAGGCAACCGTGGGCCTCGGTCGCCTCGACATCCGATTCCCAGCCGAACCCCTGATCGACGACGAAGCGCGAGCCTTGCTCCATGAGCCTGGCGAGATCGCGCTTCTGAAACTTGATCCGGCCGCCCTGGCCGACGCCGCAAGGAACATTGGCGAACAGCCGATCGACGAGCCGTTCGATCCGAGGCTGCGCGTCTTTCAGCGTGAGGTTCGTGCGAATCAGCCGGACGCCGCAATTGATGTCGTAACCGACGCCTCCGGGGCTGATGACCCCGCCCGCCGACGGGTCCGTCGCCGCCACGCCTCCAATGCAAAAACCGTAGCCCCAATGAATGTCGGGCATGGCCAGCGAATACTTCACGATGCCCGGCAGGCAGGCGACGTTGGCGACCTGCTCGGGAGATTTGTCGCCCCTGATCGCATCGATCAGTGCGTCATCGGCGTAGATAAGCCCGTCGACGCGCATGCCGGCCTTATACGACTTGGGGATGCGCCATCGACAGGAGTCGATGCGTTCGAGCGGGCCGGTGAATGCTTCGGGCATGTCAGATGTCCAAGATGATCGTTGCTTCATATCCGCCCGCGACCTGTCGGATCGCGAGTTCGTGATACGTAATCGCCTTCACCTCACGGTAGTACACTGATTTGCTTTCGTCCACCGCGAAGGATGGGCCGGAGATCGAAAGCCGCGCAGGCGTGAACTCGCGGGCCGCCGGGGAGGCGACGATGCGATGGTCCCGCTCGAACAAGAAGAGGAGTTCCGTTAGGAAATCCCGAAGGAGTAGCGAAGGCTCGTCTCCTGACCATTCGAACGTAAACGGCAGCGAGGCGCCGATCGGGACGAGTTCCCCGATGACGGAGTAGAGACCCACGGCGGCCGGAGGAACCAAGCCGGCCAAGCTCGGTGCGAAGACGCGAAGACCCATGTCCGCAGTGTGGTCGAAGAACTCAAAACCGGCCTGCATGGGCGCGGTTGTATCACGACTTCGCAACGGTGCAAGTTAAGGAAAGCCGAACTCGCGAGGGATTCGCCGGATCAGCAACCGCCGTTCAGAACGCAGTCGGCGAACGGGTCCAGGTCGTCCGCGTCGATCCCGAAATCCGCCGTCAACTCGAGGTCGCCGGCGCATTTTTCCACGGGCGTCGCGCCGCCGTTGACAAGGCGATCCGTGAAGCGCTGGACATCGAGACCGTCGACGACGCCGTCGTCATTGAGGTCGCCCCGCAGGCAGGCGACCGCCGAGGGAACGACGGTCGAGGCGCCCTCATTGTTGACGGCCTTGAACTGGCCGAGCTTGACGTCGCCGGTGGTCGGCGCCAGGTTGCAGTCAAAGCGGAAGTTGTAGAGTGTCCCCCAGCGAAGCGCATTGTCGTCCGCCGGTGAGACATCCACCACGCTCCACTTGATCGTGCCGCCGGCGACGGTTGGGGGCCAGTCGGTGCCGTCCGTCGTGACGCTTCCACTTCCGTCTCCATCATGGTAGTCCACGTCGTGAAAACCGATGTTGGTGATCGTCGCGTATGGCGAGACGGGCACGGTGAAGGAACCGACGGACCGGTCGGAATCGAGGTTTTGGATCGCGTACTCATAGTGATAGAGGCCGCCGCCTAGGTCGGTTGCCTGTGCGGACACGATAACCAACGCATTGCGGCCTCCATCCTCATCTGTGATCACGTCCGTCTCCGTCACCGTCGAATCAAAGGCCTTCCACGCCCGAATGCCGGCCTTCTGGCGCTGGGTCGTGCTGATCTGGGTGAAGGTCCGGTCCGAACTGGCGCCGCTGACGGCAATCGCGCGAAAGGAAGCGTTGTTGTTGTGGTTGTTGGAGTCGGCGTCATCGTGCGCAATATATTGCCCCTCGACGTAGTATCGGGGCTGGCTGCTGAGCGGTTGCGTGCCGTCGGAGGTCTCCAAATCGGCGGTCTTGATCTGGAGCCGTCGGGCCACGGTTCCGCTAAAGGAAGGATTCGCGACCGGATGGATATGAATACCCGTGGTTGCGTTCACCTGCCACTTCGGACCGAGGCTGGCTTGGAAAGCATTACGCGTCGAGTTGTAAGGGTCGGAGCATCCGACGCCTAAATGCTGGCCATTTGTGGAGGCACACGAAGCGCAGCAGGCGTTCTGGCTGAGTGCGGTAAAGCCGTGTTTGAGCCAGCTTTGACCGAGTTGCTCGAAACGGTTGTACCCGCCCGACTGCTGGAGACGGAAGAAGTTTTGACCGATCACAGGGTGCCAGGTTGGATTTGGATTGGATGTCAGCCAGTCGAGCCAAACGGTGCCGATATTGCAAGAGGTCGTACCGACGGAGAACGCGTCGATTCCGCCGGAACTGGTGAAGTTCGAAATGTGCGGCGTGTTTGAGGGGTTATTGGCCAACTCGCCGGTGATGACGTCGGGTCCTGTGGAAGTCATGCATTGAGCCGACGCGCGGGGTTGGCTCGCGAAGGCAAAGACGGCGCTCGCGAAAACAGCAGCGCTGAAACGGCGAACAAAGGCATGCATGTAGAACCTCACTCCTTCGACTCTTAACGACGACCGATTGGGTTTGAAAAAGACCCTAGTGACGCTTCGGGTTCAGATTCCGAAATCTGTACCCGCCCTGCGTGACGGTATCGAGAAAGGGATACCCCTCCGCTTCCGCACCGAATCTCCTTAGCATTGTACCAGTTTTAGGACCGTGAGGCAAGTCCAGAATCGCGGTTTTGCCTCCGGTTGCTCCTTATCAGGCGATGTCTTGCCACGTAATATCCATCATCGCCTTCTTAATGTACGTTTTCGCACAGCGGACCGGTTTGGGTGTTCGACCCCATGGTTGATGTCAAGCCGACCGGCCCTCCGTCACTCAATAGCATTAGTGCCGGTCAGCATGCTCTCAAGCATACGGAGGTCCCACGGGGTATCGATCTGAAGCGACCGCTCAATGGACATGAGATAAGCGTATGTCGGCGGCGGCAGAAGGGTCCGTTGAGCAAGCAGGATATCGCGACGAATGACGTAAACGGCCCCGTTGAGGGCATAGGCCGGCGGCAGGTCCTGCCTACGGGCATAAGCCAATGAACAGGGAAGGAACTCCTCCAACGTCCCCTCTTCGGTGAGTCGGCGCACGAGATAGGGGTGGTCGTGCGTCGGGCAGACGCTCACCACGGCGTCGGCGTTTTTTTCTCGCGCCAGCGCCACGGCGCCGTCGATATCCAGCGCCGTGCGAAGCGGCGACGTCGGTTGAAGCAACACGACGTAATCCGGCCGGTCATCCTCGTGTTCGTCGAGCCACGTCAAGGCGTGAAGCACGGCGTCCATGTGCGGCGAATCGTCGTGGGCCAGCTCCGCCGGACGCATGAACGGCACGTCGGCGCCGAAGCGCCGAGCCGTCTCGGCGATCTCTCGATCGTCTGTGGAGACGATCGTGCGATGGAGAGAGTTAGCCTTTTGGGCCGCCTCGAGGGTCCAGGCGATGAGCGGCTTGCCGCCAAGCATCCGGACATTCTTGCCGGGGAGACCTTTGGAGCCGCCGCGCGCGGTGACGAGACCCAGGCAGCGGGGAGCAAAGGCTCGGCGTTTCGGCGTTTCAGCGTTTCGACGTTTCATCGGTGGTTGTGTTATCGGTTGGCCGGGAGGCCCGCGATGAGGAGGGAGGAGGGCGCGCCCTCTTCCCTGCGCCCTGATCCCTCTTCCCTGATCCCTGATCCCCGACCCCGTGCCGACCTATCAACGATTCATCCGAGAGCGAGCGATGGTTTGATTCGCCCAATCGCGGGCCATCGCACCCATTGGATCATCAAACGGTGCCGAAGAATAAGTCTTTCCGAAAGCTCCGGGCAAACAATCCGTGCATTCGGGCCAGAACGTAGGTTCCGTAGAAGTAAAACAACATAACGGCCCCCCAGGTGAGTAGCGCAAAGGCCACCTGCAGAAGGTCGCCCTCGGCCGAGCCGGCTCGCATCTTGCCGATTTGCGGAATGAGCCAGTCAAAGACGATCGCCATAAACGCCGCGCCGAAGAGCGCGCCATACACGGATAGCAGGACGACCAGAAACGCATAATGGGCGTGCGTCTTACCGATGGACTTCCCCACGTTCACGGGGTTGATCGCCTGCCCGATGTTGCCCAGCGCCAAGCCGAGCAGGTTCATCGGGATGCCCAAGGAAATGATCACCATCCCGATGATGAGACCCGTCCCCCCCGACTTGAACATCTCCACGACCCGCCCCGTCCGGATCATCTCCCACGGATCCTCCGGTACGGTCAACAGCAGCACGACGTACGTCATCACGACGGCATACACGACGATCGTCAAGTACCCGAGGAAGCTCTTGCCCCATTGCGACGGGCTCCACGACAGGTTCGGCGCCGCGTTGTTGCCGACCGTGGTCGTCTTGATCACGTCCAGAAAGGCGTGAATCGCCACGGCGGTAAAGAAGAACACCTCGGACGCGAAGATGCAAATCAGAGTCCATTGCACGCCCGACAGGTCCGCCTTCTGCACTCCACGCGTCGTCCCCACTTCGCTTTGCTGCATCAAATTGGCCATCGCCGTCATGGCCCCCACCGGCACCAAACCCGCGGCGACGGCAATCCCCGACGCGGTCAACAGCGACCCTAGCGCCGGCACGGGATAGGTGACGCAGTTCGCCAGATCGCCGTAAAATCCCGCCGGGCCGTCCTTCGTCTTGCGACGAGGGCTACGCGATGAGGTCGCGGGAGAGCCTTGGATCATCGCCGGGATGGGGTTCCAACAGTGTGAACAAAGCATCTCGGCGTACGGATCATCGACGCGCGTCTCCTTGCCGCAGTTGGGGCAAATGCGAATCTTCGGATCCGCCGGTTCCTTGACCGTTTTCTGCGCGGACGCCGCGGCCTTAGCCAGATCGAGGTCCTCCTCGGACATCTCCGAGGCCCCCTTCTCAAGATTCGCCAACCGCTCCAGGTCCATCCGCGAAGCGTCGAGGTCCGCGCCGGTGCCGGTCTTGGGCTTCGGCACGGCAAACGCCCGGTTGCAAGACGGACAACGGATCGTCTTGCCCGCGAGTTTGTCGGGAACGTTGAGCTTCTGCTGACATCGCGGGCAACGAAGTTTCATGGAAGGCATTAAAACGCCAAAACGCGAAAAACGCCAAAACATCCGCGGCGGGGTTTCGGCGTTTCGGCGTTTCCCCCGTTACGTCGTCGCGGGTTGGAATGCGGAACGGGCTTCCGAAAGAAGCTGATCGACCTTGAACGGCTTGAACAGCACCGCGCTCAAGCCCTCCTTCCGAGCCCGAACGATGGAATGATTCGGATCGTAACCGAAGCCGGTCATCAAGATGACGGCGATGTCAGGATGTCGATCGCGGGCGGTGGCGAAGACCTCGTAGCCGTTCTTCATCGGCATGCGGATGTCGGCGACGAGTAAGTCGTAGCCGTTCGCCGCGAGACGCGCGATCGCCTCGGCGCCGTCGGCGACGATATCGACTTCGCACCCCGCCTTGCGAAGCACGCCGCCGACGGTCTCGCGAATCGTCTGTTCATCATCGGCGACCAAGACGCGCTTACCGCCCAGAATGGGGTCGGCCGTCACACTGTCGCCGCCGCGCCCCAGGATGCCGCCTTTGGGCGTCGTCACGTCCTTGACCTTCTGCTTGATCTCGGTGACGTGGTCGCAGATCGCGTTGAGCCGGTGGCGCAAGTCGTCGTTGCCGATGTACTCCTCGCAAAGGCCGCTCGCTTCCGTGATGATGTCGTTCAACGGGCCGGAAATCTCCGCGATCACGTCGTCCGCCAGCCGCCCCGTCGATTCCCGCCGCTCGACGATCAACAAGTCCAGAATGTTCAGCGCGATGGCGACATAACGAGCCAGAATCTCCGCGTACTGCCGATCGTCCTCGTTAAAAGCGGCGAGTTGGTCGGACTCGATGTTGAACACGCCGATGATCTCGTCGTTAAGACGAATTGGCACCGTCAGCGAACTACGGGCCGATTCGAGCCCTTGGAGATACCGCGGGTCTTTGGACGTATCGTGGCAGATGTAGCTTCGGCCCGTAGCCGCGACGTACCCGCTGATGCAAGTGCTTTCCGTCGAAGCGAAAATGTCGTAATCCTGGGCCTTGGGCGTCATGCCGTGCTCCAGGACGAATTCCATCCGGTTGGTCTTCTTGTCGATGAGCAGCACCGCGAAGTTGTCGAAGTGCAAAAGCTCGTGCATGTAGCGGAGCATCTTCTGCTCGAGGAGCCCGATGCGCTCCTCGACGTTCATCCCGGCCATCGTCTCCCCGTCCAACCGAACCAGCTCCCGCCCGGCCAGGTCGATCGCGTCGAGCTTCTTTTGCAGACGCCGGCTGTTCGTCACGTCCCAGACGACGGCCGCGACTTGTCGAACTTGCTCCTCGTGGTTCATCACCGGCGTGATCGTCACTTCGAAGTAGTAATCGCGCCCCGCCGTCAGGCTCACGCGCCGGGCCCGATGCTGCGACGCCCGCTGTTCTTCCCCCTCGGCCCCTGGGCCCCTCGACCCCTCGGCTCCGCCTCCAAAAGATCGCCGGCACACCTCACAGACCTGCGAAATCAAATCCTCCGGGTAACTCCGCATCTTTGGATTCGCCCAGACGAGCCGCCCGTTAAGGCCGACGATGCAAACCCCCTGGCCGATGTTTTCGAGAATGACCGCCGATTGCTGGTTCACCGCGGCTCGTTCGAGGGCGATGAAATCGCTTTGGTCGCTGATGACGAGGTCGTAAGTATCTTCGCGGAGGGCGATGAGTGCGTCGTCAAAGGATGTAACGGATCGAACCTGGGTATCGCCGCCGAACTTGCCGATCAGGCGGTCCCCCGCCGAACCCGGCTTGGCCAACAAAAGAACTCGCGTTGCCTCATCGGCGGTCTGCATAGCGCCACTGAAAAGTGCCAAACGTCCCGAAGTCAACTGCTAAAACATTTTAGCAAATCGGGAGCCTTGCGACAAAGCCTTTTTTCGTCTCTTAGCCTCATAATCGCTGCCCTCCGCGGATGGGAACACGGTATACTATAAAGTTTATCGACCATCGCCCGATCCAAAGACGCCCCAACACGTGAGCGTCCGTTGAACAACGGACCTCTCAGGGCGCAATGTTTGCATCGGCGGCGACGGTTTCAACGTCCGAAATTTGAGGCGCTCCCCGCGAACTGCTCCGCGTCGAGAAAGTCCGCCCCCTTCCCGAGATCGACGATCAGCGGAGCGAGGTAGCGCCGAACAAACGCGGGATTCGTCCAGCCGAAGTGGTCGCCCATGTGGCCGCACCAACCCATCTCCGAATGCCAGGCAATTTGATGGAGCTTGTCGTACAACGCCCGATCGCCGTTCTCCACCGCGGCCGGACGGTAGAAACCGACGCTCCCGGCGGCGCTCGTATGGCTCCGGTCGATCGTGCCCGCCACGCGCGTGCCCACGTCAAGTAGCATACGGTCCATTGTTGAGTAATAGTTGAAGATGCCGTATTGCGTATGGCGCAGGGCGGAGCGAAGGTCGTAGTCGGGGCTCAAGGCCGCCGCGAGAAGAATCACGCTGGAAAGCCGCACGTCGTCGGGCAATTTTTCAGCCGTCAAAACCGCGATGCCGCCGCCCCCGGAGTGGCCGATTACGTGAACAGGCCGACCCGGATGAGCGCGCTTGTACTCGACGATGTGATCGCGAAGGGCCTCGGCCATTTTCTGATTGCGATCCAGATCGGTCAGGTTGATCAGCATCCCGCCGGGAATGTTCGTGCCCCAGTCGAAGATCTCGATGCCCGCCTTCACGCCGCCGTCGGCCAGCCCGCGCGCAAGATTGTAGTTCCACGTGCTGCGCCCCTCGATGCCCGGCAGGACGAGAACGAGCCCGCGAGATTCCCGTTCGGTCGTGCCCAAATCAGCGACGCTGCAACCTGATACCAGGACGGAAATGACGAATAGCGAATAGCGAATAGCGAAATGAAAAGCGCCGATCCCGAGCAGAACGCGTTGCCCGCGTCTTTCGCTATTCGCTATTCGTAATTCGCAATTTTTCACGTAATTCTCCGCTGCGATGGCAGCCGGGCGAACGAGTGATTCGTCAGCAGCATCCAACCCAGCGAAGATTGAACGACGGCGACGACGACATAGACCCACGAGGGCAGCGGCGAGAAGCCGCCGAAGTAGATGAGCATCGCGATCGTCGCCAGGCTCGCGGCCGTGCCGACAAACGCGGCGGCGGCGCCGACGTGGACCCAGGTTGACGCCCGGCCTTGTTTGGCCATCGAAAACATCGAGCCCACCGCCATCGTGCCAAGGAAGATCAGCCAGATCATGTGGCTGTGGTAGCGCGACATCCGCCCCGACGCCAACCACGCCTCCCAGGAACGATCGGGATCACGCGGCCAAACCCACAAGAGCGCGGTCAAGGCGATCCCGAAGCCGAACCACAGCGCCGAATTGAAAAAGCTCCGATAGCCCCCGTGATCCGAGAGCAGATTAAAGCCGCTGACGGCAATGAGACCGGCAAACACGGCGGTAAGGAACATCCACGCCATGGGCGCAACTTCGCGAACGAGGGCCTGCCGGGTGGAAAAATCGAAGGAAGAACTCGGTACCGTGATCGTCTTGACCGGGCCCTGCGGCGGAATGACCATGACGTTGGCGCGGCCGTTTGCCGTCTTTGATTCGCTGCCCGGCTTGGGTAGGGCCGGGCCGGTCGGAATGCCCATATTCGCCAGGGGATCGACGCGCGACGAACCGAACGCATCGGTCGCGGTGCGAATCAGCGCCATGTTGCCGACGGAATGATAAATCGCCAGCGCGGTGAGCATCCACCCGACAGCGACGGCCATCGACAAGCCGCCGACCCCGGCTGCCAAATGCAGCAGAATCGCCGCGAGCAATGTCATCTCGGATGCCGCGATCCAGCGCCATCTCGCGACGTTTGCATAGCTCATCGATTCGCAGGACACCAGCTTCCCGCCCTTGGACAGATCGGGAAACGTGTGCAGCTCGTAGTAGCCCTCGCGGACGCAGTGATAGGCGAGGGCCCCGAGCAGAACCGCAATGAGAAAATGAATCGGCCGCGTACGCGAAGACGACACGCCCAGCGCCGTGAGCACGAGAACTGTCGCCCAAGTACACTCTTGCCCCCACTCCTTGAGTATCTTAATTACGCCCGGGCCGAGCCGCTCGGCGATCGGCGACCAGTCATACCAGCCATGTATTGTGCCAAAGGCCGCCAAAAGCGTCAGCGCCAAACCGAAAATGCCGCGGAGGTTCAGCGCCCCCGACGAGCCAACCTGAGTCCAATATCCGAAAACGAGCGAGCCGATCGCGAGCACGGATCGCGGCGCGCCCGCGCCAAGATAGCCGATGATCCACCCCGAAGCGCGGTTGCTGAGCAGACGGTCCGCGCCATACGCGGTCACTGCGAAAAAAACCGAACTGACCACCACGGAAATGGCCCGCGACGGCAGAAACAACAAACCCGTAACGGCCAGGACGGCAACCGTGATCCAACGGCCTGAGTCCGTCGTCCACGGCGCCGGTATCCACGAGAATTGGGCCGGTATCCACCCGACCCACCGGCCCCACGTTTCAAAAGAAATCGTCGCGAGGAGGACACCGGCGAGGAGAAAGAGAAACCCGAATATCTTTCCGACCGTCAGCGTCGGTGGCGCGGTGACGACGAGCGATGCCCGCGCACTCAAATCGAAGCCGCGAGTCGGAGTCGAAGCAAAAGCGCTTTCCTGACGGCGCGGCGCGAACGAAGACGGCTTCGAGTCGGCGCCCATGTCGCCGACCCGCAGAATGGACGGGCCAAAATTCTTCGCCGGTACGTCGGACATTTCTCTCCCTGAAGCGGCCGATCGCCGCCTGCCTGGGTATAAGAGGTATACGGAGTCCGCCAAAAACAATTTCAATATCGGTATCGCGGCGCGCTAGCGTGACGCATGGAACTGCGAATTATAGGGCGGGAACCGGTTTTTCAGGGCCAGGCTCGCGGGCCAAGACTCGTCAGGCATCCTTTGCCGGTCATCGGCCAATCCTGCACGTATTTGGCGATGCTCTGCGGCGTCACTGCCTCCACCGCCGCGAGGCGCTCCCCCACGTCGCGCGGCCGGCCCAGATCATCGATGTCGTGAACGAGCTGCATGAGCCGGTAGTACGGCGCCTCGGCTTCGGTCGTCAGCCCCGTCCGCATGCGATTCTTGACGCGCTGGACCTCCTCCGGCGTCACGCCCTCTTTCGTGATCTTGTCGATCTCGCGGCGCATCGCTTTCAACAACTCATCCGCTCGTGGCGGTTCGCAGAATCCAAAAGCGACCATCATCGCCGCGTCGCAATAATCCAGCCGTCCCGCCGAAACCTGCGGCGCGACGCCCGACTGAATGATGTTCCAATAGAAACGCGAGTTGTGCCCGCCGAGGATCGACGCGAAGACGTCGGCCGTCTCGCGGTCCGGGTGCGTCGCCGACGGCGCATCGTAGGATAGCGCGATGGCTTGTTGTTGAAAACGTTCATTCCGTCGGGCAGTCGTCAGCGGGCGCAGGCGAGGCGGTGTGATCCTCTTCGGCCGCGGTGAGCGACCGACCCATTTACCGCAAATCTTCTGGGCGATCCGAACCGCCTCCTCCGGATCGACGTTGCCGGTAATGATCAAAATCATGTTCGACGGGTGGTACCGCTCCTCGAAATATCCGTGAAGCTGGTCGCGCGTCAGCGCCGTGATCGTCTCCGTCGTCCCCAGCACAGGCCAGGCCAACGAATGCCCCGCGTAAACGTCCTCGTGCAACAGGTCATACACGCAATGATCGATCTGGTCGGCGGACATGGCGATCTCTTCGAGAATCACCTTCTTTTCGGTCTCGAACTCTTCCGGCGGCATCTTCGATTGCATCATGTCCGCCAGCAGCTCGATCTGCCGTTCCAGGTCCTCCACGCGGACCCAGCCGAAATAAACCGTCCGCTCCTTGGACGTAAAAGCGTTGTACGTGCTGCCCATGTCGTCGAAGTCGATCGTGATCTGATGCCACGTCCGCTTGGGCGTCCCCTTGAAGCACATGTGCTCGACGAAGTGCGACACGCCCGCCAAAGGGGGAACCTCGTCGCGCGCCCCCGTCTGCACGAGAAAACCCGCCGCCGCGCTGTGAACGTGCGGCATCCGCTCGATCACGACGCGGAGGCCGTTATCCAGCCGATGCTCGAAAAATTCGCCGGCCTGCTTCATTTGCCTTTCAAAACCTCCAAGGGTCGCGGCCCCAGCGCCAACACGCACAACTGATCGCGCGGATGTTCGGCCAGATAGCGCTTGATATCCGCGATCTTCACCGACCTCAGCGCGTCGTTCTTCTCCGCCGGCGGCACGGGACGGCCGTAATGAAACAGATCGCTGCCGAGTTCCCCAACCCGCGCCCGCGTAATATCGCCGTGCGTCTGCGTCTTGGCGACGAGCCCCACTCGGGCACGCTCCAACTCGGCTTGCGTCAAATCCTCTGAGAGCCGGTCCACTTCGTGGAAGAGCGTGCTGAGCGTTTGGTCGACTCGCGGCGGCGTAGTCGATGCGCCCATGAAAATCCGACCGGACCCGCGCGGATGCTCGTCCCATGCGCCGACCCAATAGACGAGCCCCTGCTTCTCGCGCACTTCGGCAAAGAGCCGGGAACTCATCCCGCCGCTGAGGATCGCGAGCGTCAGTCGCTCGATCGGATAATCGCGATGCGATACCGCCACGCCGGGCCAACAGGCGAGAATGTGTTCCTGCTCTAATTCCTTCGGGTGGTGCGTGAAGCCCGGTTTGAACTCGGGCGTAAAGACCTCCCGGCCATCGTCGCCGCCGCCGAAACCGCTGAAGAGTTGATCGACGCGGTCGGCAAAGCGATCGACATCGACCGCCCCGCCGACAACAACTTGCATCCGCCTCGCCGAGAAGTGCTTCCGCCAGTAATCGACGATGGTCTTGCGATCGATCCGTTCCAGGGATTCGCGGCTGCCCAATTCGTGTCGCCCGAGTCGCTCGCCGAACGCCTGCGGCGCGATGATCTTCCGCGACAAATCACCGGGATCATCCTCAAGCGCCGTCAGTTCCTGCTGAGCCAAATCCACCGCGACGTTGCAAAACTCGTCAGGAAACGTCGGCGTGCGAAACATCTCGGCGTGCAGCGCTAGCGCCCGGTCGGCGTACTCCGGCAAACAGCTACACCGAAAGAGCATCGACTCGCGCCCGACCGCCGACCCCGTCGATGCCCCCAAGGCATCGAACGCATCGGTCATTTCCTGCGCGGATCGCGCCTCCGTCCCCTTGGCGATCACGTCTTCGACGATCCCGGCCAAACCCCCGTGATCGGCCGTCT
This sequence comes from uncultured Planctomycetaceae bacterium, assembly GCA_964393935.1. GTDB lineage: Bacteria > Planctomycetota > Phycisphaerae > UBA1845 > UTPLA1 > DATEMU01. The sequence goes on along the minus strand of CAYMXF010000030.1, from coordinate 7,851 downwards.
CGTGGGCCATTCCCGCGAAGACGCGGATTTCGTACGTCGCGGTCCGCCGCCCCGGCATCTCCAAGGCCGCGAACTCGACCCCGCTGGGCAGCTTGCGATGATGATAAACCTCCGTCGCGGTCATGTCCGCGTTATAGCTGGAATTGCAGCGACCCGCTACGGGCATCGCGAGAGCGCATGGAGCGATTTATGGTCGATCCCACTTCAGAATCGTTTGGCGGTTACGCCGCCGGGTGCCAGCCCGCGTCGACCCAAAGCGAGCCGCTGACGGCCGAGTTGCGGAGCATGAAACAGATCGCGTCGGCGATCTCGTCCGGCCGCAGGAGCCGGCGAAGCTGAGTGTGCGGCAGGATGTGTTCGTTGATCAAATCCTGGCCCAGTGCCTGGACCATCGGCGTGTCGGTGTAACCCGGGTGGATGATGTTGCAGCGGATGCCGTGGAAGATGAACTCCTTGGCGAGCGTGGCCTGCGCGCCGACCAGACCGGCCTTGGACGCGGCGTAGGAAATCTGCCCACGATTTCCCGCCGACGATACGGAGCCGATGAAAACGATGCCGCCCTGCGTCCCTTCCGAAGGCTCCCAACGACCCAGGCCCCGTCGAGCACGATCCTCCGCGACCGTCGCCACGGTCTCGAGCGCCCACGAAATCGGGGCGATCAAGTTGATGGCCAGGACCTCCTCCAAATCCTTGCGCGGATAGATCTCGGCCTTGCCGGTGTCTTTGTTCATCCGCACCGCGAGGCGATCGCGCGTGATCCCCGCCGCCGGGATGCAAATCTGCACGACGCCGAACCGCTTGCGAAGGTCCGCGAAGACCTCCTGACGAAAAGCGTCGCTGGTCACATCACCGACAAAGGGAAAGAGAACCTGCCGCCCCGCTTCGTCATTGATGGTGCTGCACATGTCCGTGATGGCAGAGCTGCGATCGACGGCCCCGATGGCCTCGATGCCCTGGTCCATCATCGCTTCACAGGTCGCGCGGCCGATGCCGCTGGCCGCGCCCGTGATCACCGCGACTTTTCCGTAAAGTTCCATAAAACGACTCCCCACGTCCTCCGTGATTCGTTACTTGCTTTTTCGACCGGCTCGCTCGGGCCGCCGCCGGTTCTTTTCAACCGGGTCGCTCCGCTCGGCGAGCCATTCGCAAGCCTTCGGCCAAAGCTCCATCTGCGCCTTACTCCCCACCGACAGGCCGATGTGCCCGGCGGGGAAGGTGATCGATTTGCGATCCTTGGAGCCGACGCAATCGTTGAACGGCGCGCTCTGCCCGCATGGCACCAGATGGTCCCCGCTGGCCATGAGATTCAACACCGGGCAAGTGATGTTCGCTAGGTTGACGGTCTTCGCCCCAAGGCGAAGTTTGCCCTGAATGAGCAGATTGCGCTGGAAGCAGTCCTTCACGAACTGTCGGAAGGTCTCGCCGGCGACGGGGATGTTGTCGTTGACCCACGTCTCCATCGCGAAAAACTCTTCGACGAACTTCTCGTCCGTCATTCGCTCGTAGAAGCCGAGATATTTTTCGATCAGGTTGGAGACCGGCTTCAGGATGGCAAACGAACTCTGTAGCCACGCCGGCGGAGCGTTGCCAAAGGTGTCCACGACCTTGTCCACGTCGAAATACTTTGGATCGGTCCACACGGAAAGCAACGCGTTGCGGTCGGACCAGTCGACCGGCGCGGCCATCAGGATGAAGTTCTTGACCCTGTCCGGATGCAGCGCGGTGTACATCGCGCTCAGAGTTCCGCCCATGCAGTAGCCTAGAAGCGAGACTTGCGGCTCGCCGGTGTACTCGCAAACGCTGCGCACGACGTTGTGCAGGTAGCGCTCGACATAGTTTTCAATCGTCAGGTGCTTGTCGCCGTCCGTCGGCACGCCCCAATCGACGAGATAGACGTCGAATCCGGCCTTCAAGAACTGTTGCACCACGCTCTTGTGCGGGAGCAAATCGAGGATGTACGGCCGATTGACCAGCGCGAAGACCATCAAGAGCGGAGTGCGGTGCTTCTTCTCGACCGGCGACTGGTATCGAAGGACCTTGAGCTTGTCCTCGCGATAGATCACGTCGCGCGGCGTGGCGCCGATCTTCACCTTCTGCGCTGTCTCGATCACCTTGGGCATCGCCGCCAGGCGGTCGAGGATTTCCTGGGGTTCGGGAAGCTGCGCCCACGCCGGCATCTGCGGCCACATCGTCGCGAAAGGATTTTGCGCCGCCGTCGTCATGAAGGACTCTCTATTCTAAGGGCTCCGTGGAGCGCCTCTACGTCGCGGGAGATTTATCGACTCTTTTTCCCTTTGGCTCGCGGCCTGCGCACGGCGGCGCGATCGGACGGGCGCGAGCGCCCGGCTCGCCCAATGGCGCTGCGACCCGTCCGACGCGTTTCTTCCACCGCTGCGACCTTGTCTTCCAAGGCCGACAACCGGGCCAGCGTGCGCTCCTCGATGGAGCGAAGCAGACCGGAGAGATCGTCCATATCAGCCTTGGCGGGAGATTGCATCCCCCGTTGGAGTTGGGAGAGAAACTGATCGACCTGCTGCTTGAACGCCAGGGACCGGTCCATCGTCTCTTTCATCATCTTGAGAAACTGCTCCGAGCGCATGAAGTCGTCGCAATATTTCGCCATCGCGTCAAAGAACACGCGCTGCATCTGCTGGACGGCCTCCTTCGAGGGCGACGGCGTCTGCGGAGTCGCCGACGGGCTCATGCCGACGCGAGAGAAAAAATCTCCCCAGAACTGGCTGAAGGGATCCGCCGGGCTCTGGTTGCGGTCGTTGTCGGGCATCGCGCGTTTCCTCTTTCGCGGGCGAACTCGCCCGCATCAGAAAAAAAGGCCACGGGAGCGATCGTAACCGCGCCCGTGGCCTTGGGGGGATCAACACCGGCATCGATGGTGTGTATTCATGAGTCGCGGGTCGTCTCTAGTTGCGAATCCTGGTGTCCCGTCGACGGTGTCGTGCCGCAATGCCGGTGTTTTTGGCTTGGCGGGCGCCTCGAACGGATCGGACCGTCCGGGGCTATGCCCGGTTGTTAGTTACTTAATGGCCTTCTTCTCGCCGACCGCCATGGTCTTGGTGAGGAAGGAGGAGCAATTCTCGATCGTCTGAGCGCTGGTCTTGGCGGCGGTGTCCAGATTTGTCTTCATGGCGTCGAATGCGCTCTGCCAGACCTCGCGGGTCCGCTCGATCGCGTCCTTGTTGCCATGGCCGTTGCCGGTCTCGCAAGCACTGAAGCCCTTGCGCAGGACCTCGAGGCCCGAGCGACAGCCCTCGTCGAACATCTTTTGGGACTGCTCGGCGTTCTTGCGAACCAAATTGAGGGAGTCGGTCGCAACAGACTCGATCCGGCCTCGGCAGTCCTCGAAGGACTCGCCGCGGCCAAAAATGTCAGTGACCGCCTTGAAGGCGTCCTGCTGAAACTTGATGCTGGAATCCATGGCCGACTTGAACGTGTCGGCGGCTTGGCGGAAGTAGTCGCAGGTCTCGGGCTTGCTGTTCGGTGTGGTTTGCTGGTTCATGGTCGGGTCCTCGTCAAAAAAAGAAACCTTTTTGAAATTGCTTGATCCAACTCTTCTGCTAAAGTATATCGACCGATGGACGCGATAGCAAGACAAATTTGTGCGTTTGCACAAAGTATTTGCCTATGCATAACATGTTTATAATACTATGCTTATGAATATTTAATCGATAGTGTAGTGCTTTAGCGGCCTTTTATTGTGCGAGTGCAATGCAATGGTGCGGCCTTCAAAAAGCCCGGGAACTGAATCGCGACCGGACCGATTGGAGGTCAGGAAGTACCCCAACCGCCGTTTTTACGACGTCACCCGTAGCCGCCACGTCACGCTTAACGATCTCTACGAACTCGTCCGGGACGGCTGCCAGATCGTCGTCTCCGACTCCAAGACCGGCGCCGACATCACCAACGTCGTCTTGACACAAATCATCCTCGAACACGATCCCCCCAAGCTGGACCTCTTCCCGTCGGCCCTGTTACACCAGGCCATCCAAAGCAACCAACAGATGGTCCGCCAATTCATCGACCAATACTTCGCCCAGGCGATGGACGCGTTCGTGTCCTCCAGACGGCACTTCGACGATTTTTTGGCGAAGTCCGGCTTCAGCGCTCTCTCTCCCACCGCGCCGCTCGATTGGGTGCGGATGCTCCTGCCCGGCGCACGCTCGCGCACGGATCAACCGCGGGAGCCGGCGGCATCGTCTCCGACAGCCGCGAATACTTCCCACGATACGCTGGACGAGCTGCGCGAGCGCATCGCCACGTTGAGCGCGGAAGTCGAATCTCTTCGCACGACGACAAAAAAGAAGAGAAGAGGGAGCGCCCCCCATCAACAGCGGCCAAGAGGCGGCTCGAAGGGCCGTCGAAAAAATCGCCCGTAGAAGACGTTTTATCCGCCGGGAGCCAACGATGTCGAACATGCGAATCCGAATCGCCGCCGCCTCTCTTCTTTTCGCAACAATCCTGGGCTGCAAACCGCAAGCCGACGGCCCCATCGCGGTTCAAACGACCGCGGTAAAATACCTGAGCCAGGATGGCGATCTTTACATCGGCGGCGCACCGACGCCAGAGGGCCTGGGGGATCTCAAGGCCCGCGGCGTGACGACGATCATCGATTTGCGCCAGGCAAATGAAGCAACCTTCGACGAAGAGGCCGCCGCACAAGCAAGAGGCTTGCGTTACATTCACTTACCCATGAAGTCCGACCAGCTCACGGAGGAACAGGCCGGGCGTTTCATCGACGCCCTCCGGCCCCACAACCGTGAAAAAGTGCTGATTCACTGCGCCGGCGGCAATCGCGCGGCGGCCATGTACGGCCTGTACCTTGGCGCCACGCGAGATTGTCCGACCCAAGAAGCGATGGCTCGTGCCCAACGAGCGGGGTTAACAAACGAACATCTCGCCGAGCAGGTTCGGAGTGAACTGGAGAAAAGGCGCAAGCCGCTGAAGTAATCCTCGGAATCAGGGAATGGCGGGAGATTTCGCTTCGGGGGCCGCGGCGGCACGCGGCTGTGCCGGAAGGGATTTCTCTATCAACTGCGACATGTATTCGTGAAGGCGCGGCTGAAAACCGGACGTGGCGTAAATGACCTTGCCCTCCGGGCCGATGATGTAAAAGCAGGGAATCCCGCCGACTTTATACGCCTTCTCGACCGAGTCGCCTTTCATCAATTGGGTGTACGTCAGTCCCTTCTGCCGAACGAACTCCAATCCCTTCTTCTCGCCGTCCGGAGATCGCTCGCGGCAATTGATTCCAAGGATCGCCACGGGCTTGTCCTTGAACTGCTCGTGCACTTTTTGAAGACCGGGCATGGCCATCTTGCACGGCCCGCACCAACTCGACCAAAAATCCATCACCACGACCTTGCCGCGAAGACTCTTGAGGCTCACGACCTTCCCGTCGGGGGTCTTAAGCTCCCAATCCGGCGCCTGACTGCCGGCGGCGAGAAAACCCTGCTCGGTTTGAGGCGCATTCGTAAAGCTGCCTTGGAAGATCTCGCTACGGTACCCGTCAGGGCAGGGAAGGCGAAACATGCTCCCATCGGTCTTGGGCTGTGTGTCGAGGCCCTTGGCGTTGAAGATCACTCGGCCGGTGGATGGGGTTGAGGCGCCCGGCATCATCATCCGGATGGTGTTCTCAACGCGATGCAGAAGGCTGTCGTTTTTTCCAATAAAATAGAGCATCGAGCGATTCCCTGAGGGATCGGCCGTGATCTTCACCACGTCGCACTCCACGCCATCGATGGTCCGCACGCCTTCGTGCGTCGCGGTCTGACTAGATAACTCGTTCTTAAAAGCATCGCCGAAATATTTCGGCGGAAAAAGGGCGTCAACCTCCGAAACGCGGGCATCAGCCAATTTACCGCTAATGTAGAGTTTTTTTTGTTCCTCCACTTTGAACGCCTGCTCGCCGTCGGTCGCGAAGCGAAAGCTGGTGGCCTGCGTTTCACCGGGCGCTTGCGTCGTGCCTTGAATCAAGAGGTGGAACCCTTTCCCGGGTTCGCCGCGCCTGGCGATGACCTTGCCGGTGACTTGCGGCAGCTTGTCGACGAAATCGCCCTCGACCCGGAATTGTCCCTCGTAAGCAATAGCGGTTAGCTTTTGGGCAACCGCGTTGGCCTTCGTGATGATTTCGACCGCTTGCGGTGATCCCTTGGCGAAAGAAACGGCCGGTAGGCAAAGCCCCACCGCGAAGGCGAAGAAGTTCGATCTAACGCGATTCATAAAGCGCTCCCAAATTACGAACTGGAATCGTCCCGTCCGAATTCCCGGTGAAGCCGGACTGCACCTCTGGCGCGGTTACCGGCCGCGCGAGAACCTAATATCATAGCACAAATCGCCGCCGAAGTGGGAGATTCCGGCTATCTCGATGGTCGGAAGGTCTCTCATCCATCGAGGGCCTTCATGCCGTAGCGGCCCCGGGGCGGTTTCCCCGCCGATCAGCTTACACCCGACAAACACCTTGGCCTCATCCGCCAGGCCCGCGCGGACAAAGCTTCCAAGGACCCGCCCTCCGCCCTCGACAAGCACATGGGTCATGCCCATGTCTCGGAGCGCCGCAAGCAGCTTCTTCAGGTCAATACCCAGTGCATCGGTGGGTAGCGCCAACGTCCGGCATCCCGCTTTTTCCAATCGACGCCGACGGGCGATACTCGAACGGCTGGCAGCGCCGGTGACAATCAGTGTCGGCATGCGTCGGGCCGTGCGCACGAGCCGCGCGTGGAGAGGTGTACGCAATCGACTGTCCAGCACGATTCGCGTGGCCACGCGCCTCGGGCGAACCCAGCGGGCGGTCAGATCGGGATCATCCGCCAAGACCGTGTCGACGCCAACGATGATCCCGTCCACCCTGGCACGGAGCGCGTGCGCCATCCGCCGACTCTCGACCGACGTGATCCACTTCGAGTCGCCCGATCGCGTCGCAATCTTGCCGTCGATCGACTGCGCCCATTTGAGAATGACATACGGCCGCCAAAGGGTTTGATAAGTGATGAACGGGGCCGCCTGTTTCATCGCCTCATGCTTCATCAGTCCGACTTGCACGTCGATGCCGGCGGCGCGGAGGCGGCGAAATCCTTTGCCGGCCACCAGCGGATTCGGGTCCTTCATCGCGGCCACGACGCGTCGAACCCCGGCGCGAATGATCGCCTCCACGCAAGGCGGCGTCTTGCCGAAGTGACAACACGGTTCGAGCGTCACATAGAGCGTCGCGCCGTACGCGGCCCGCCCCGCCTGTTTCAGCGCGTTCGGCTCGGCGTGCGGACCGCCGAAGCGGCGGTGATAACCCTCGCCGACGATCCGCCCCTTCTTGACGATGACGCAACCGACCATCGGGTTCGGTTCGACGAAGCCCTGCCCCCGCCAGGCCAGGGCCAAAGCCCGGGCCATGCAAACCCTATCTTCACTTGTCCATCGGACCATGAAACCATTGTAAGACAAGCCCTTGATTCGTGAGGGGCGGCCCGATTCTTGATGGCTGCGATGATCATGCTCTTGACCGACGATCCTTTACTCTGCTAGGCTTTAGTGGAACAAATACCTCTCAGGAAGAGGCCCCATGGACATCTCGTTGAGTCCGGAACTGGAAAAATTCGTCTCCGACAAGGTTGCCGGTGGACAATTCGATAGCGCGAGCGACGTCGTTCGGGGAGCGCTTGAAGTGCTGAAAGAACAAGAGGCCCTGACTTCCGCCGACATCGAAGAACTTCGCCCTCAAGTAGCCAAGGGCATCGACCAATTGGAACGAGGCGAAGGCGCGCCGTGGAATGTGGAAGAAATTAAGGCGGAAGGCCGCAAGCGACTCTCCCAAAATCGCAAAAAGTAGAAACGGCCTGTGCCTAG
>CAYMXF010000029.1:14797-20637 GCA_964393935.1 uncultured Planctomycetaceae bacterium | reverse complement strand
TGAAGCGACTTGTCGCGGACCAGCCGCATCTCCCAAAACTCGCGCTCGCCCTCGCGAATCGTCCGCTCATACTTGAGCAGCCGCTTGCGCAGCAAGATGAGCGACAGCACAAATCGAAACCGCTGCTTGGCCTCCTCCTCGCACGCCGCGAGGCGCACGAAGAACGTGAGCAGCGCCTCGTCATCGACAAACGTCCGCCGCTTCTGGTCGCGCTTGGGAAGCCGCGTCTGAAAGACGCACAAGGCGCCGTCCGGCGGCCCCCGCCAACACTCCTCGGAAAAATCACGCCGCTCGAACCCCTGCGGCGTCTCGAAGAGCGCGGAGTGAAAAGGTTCTCCCTCGACGAACTCCCGCCCGCTGACGCTGCAACGACCCATCGGCCGCGATACTTCGAATTCGATCATGGGATGGTGCGCCTCCGTGCCTTTTCTCGAACCGGTAGGGCGGGCTCTGCCCGCCGACCTGCCATCGCGGCGGGCAAAGCCCGCCCTACGCTTTCTTTTTGAGCTTCTCCCGCATCTTGGTGACCACCAGATCCGGGATCAGCCGGCCCAGATGCCCGCTCTCCAGGCCCCCCATCTCGCAAATCTGGCGGATTAAGGTGCCGCTGATGAGCGCCGTCGTGTCCGTCGTGAAAAGGAATACCGTTTCCACGTCTCCGGCGATCATGTTCACGTTCGCCTGGCGAAGCTCGTTCCTCAGATCATCGCTGTCGCGGATGCCCTTGATGATCACGTCCGCGCCCTTGCGGCGGACATAGTCCATCGTCAGCCCCGAGTACGACTCGATCTCGACGTCCGGCTGCACTCCCAACAGCTCTTTTAACAGGGCAACCCGTTCTTCTTTGGTAAACAGCGGCTCCTTCTCGGGGTTTCGTCCGACGGCGACGATCGTCTTGTCGAAGAGCTTGCGGCTCCGCTGGATGATGTCCAGGTGCCCCAGCGTCGGCGGGTCGAACGTCCCCGCGAACACCGCTGTTTTTTGCCTGCCGTTCTTGTTCATGACCGCCGTCTCTTAGGCCGCGCTAGGTGTACGACGAATCGCGCTCCCCTTCGGGTAGCGGTTAAACGTCACTCGTATCGTAACGCCTCCACCGGATCAAGACGAGACGCCTTCCAGGCCGGGTAGATGCCGCTGACGATGCCGACCACCGTCGCCATGAGCAACGCAACTGCAATCGACCACGGAGTGGTAATGGTTTCAAAAATCCGCGTCATTTTTTCAATCGTCGAGGCCAGTCCGTAGCCGGTCAGCACGCCGAGCCCGCCCCCCAGGAACGACACGATGCTCGCCTCGACGAGAAACTGCTGGAGGACGTCGCCGCGCTGCGCCCCCATGGCCATGCGCACGCCGATCTCCCGGGTCCGCTCCGTGACCGCGACGAGCATGATGTTCATGATGCCGATGCCGCCGACGGCCAGGCTGATCCCGGCGATCGAACCGAGCACGATGCCGATGAGCTGCGTGATCTGGGTGATCTGCTGGACGACCTCTTTTTGCGCCTGGACCTGAAAGTCGTCTTGTTGCCCCGCGCGGATGCGGTGTCGCTGACGCAACAGCTTCTTGATCTGCTCTTTGGCCCTTTCGATGTCCGCGTCCGCCGGCGATGAGGCTTCACAGAGGATCATCTGAATCGCCTTCAGGCCGTAGAGCTTGTCCATCGCCGTCGTGATGGGAATGATGACTTGCCGATCGACATCGGTGAACGCGACGTTGCCCTTTTCCTCCATCACGCCCACCACCGTAAAGGTCCTCGCACCCAGCGGGCCGGCGATCTTGATCTTTTCATCAATGGCGGGCCGCCCGCCGAAAAGCTCCCGCTTGACCTTGTACCCGAGCACCGCGACGCTGGCCGAGCCCTGGACATCGGTGGCGGAGATGAACTGCCCCTCGACCACCTTTTGATGGGTCATCGTCTCGTAGTTCGCCGTGGTGCCCAGGATGGTGGCCGTGGTGTTCTTGGAAAGGAACTTTACCGCGGCGGCGTTGTCCACGCGCGGAAGGACTTCGGTCACGTCGCGGCACTCCTTGCCGATGGCCGTGGCGTCTTCTAATTTCAGCGAATCGAAGTTGCCCACCAACCGGCCGGAACGGCGCTCAATGTTAGGCGAGACGAAGACCTTGTTGGAGCCGATGGAGGCGAAGCCCGACTTGATCCGCGCGCTCATTCCTTCGAGGATCGCCATCGCCGCCACGACCGCCCCCACGCCGATGATCACGCCCAGCGTCGCCAAAAACGAGCGCAGCGGGTGAATCCACAAACTGCGTAGGGCCATCAAACAGATTCGTAGGAAAAACATCCGCTATACCTTTGCCGGCCGGGCCATCGGCGCCGGCGTTAGCGACGATGGAGGCTCCGGCGGCGCCGCCTCCACCGAAGACATCATGCGCGTGAGCAACGCAGTGTCGGCCGCGCCGTCTTCAATGATATGGCCGTCGCGCATGCAAATGACCCGGCGCGCCTGAATCGCCACCGACATTTCGTGCGTGACGATGATCACCGTCACGCCCGATCGATTCAGTTCGTGAAAAATCTCCATGATTTGCCGGCCCGTGCGGCTGTCCAGGTTTCCCGTCGGCTCGTCGGCCAGAATAATCTTCGGCTCGTTCACGATCGCCCGGGCGATCGCCACGCGCTGCCGCTCGCCGCCGGACAGCTCGCTGGGCGTATGCATGGCGCGCGGCCCCAAGCCGACCCGCTCAAGCGCCCGAAACGAGGCATCCCGTACTCTCGCTCGCCGGGCGTAAAAGAGCGGCACGGCGACGTTGTCCACCGCGCTGGTCCGCTGAATGAGATTGAACGTCTGAAAGACGAAGCCGATCTTTCGATTGCGGATGACGGCGAGCTGCCGGTCCGTCATCGTGCTGACCAAATCGCCGTCCAGAAAATACTGTCCGCTCGTCGGCCGATCCAGGCAGCCGATCAGGTGCATCAAGGTGCTCTTGCCGCTGCCGGAGGCGCCCGTGATGGAGATGAAATCGCCCTCCTCCACGATCAGGCTCACGCCGTCCAGCGCGCGAACCGTCGTGCCGCCCATTTCGTAGTGCTTGGCCAGGGCTTCGATGTGAATCAGCGGTCTCATTCAGCGTATGCCCCGCCGATCTCACCTTTGAAGATCCGACAAACGAGTCCTTGCGCGGCGGCGGGTTCGCGATCCATCAGAACTTGGCGCTCTCGCTTTGCTGGCGCTCTTTCTCCGTCTTCCGCGGCCGCTTCGTCCAAACCTCGTCGCCGGGCTTGAGGCCCGAGATGATCTCGGTGTTGGTCCCGTCCGTCACGCCGATCCGCACGGACCTCCTTTCCTCGTCCCATCGGCCGCCGGGCCCGGTGCGCACCGGAATATAGACATAGCAGTCTCGCCCCTCGCTGACCAGTGCTTCATTCTTGACGAGTACGACGTTGTCGATTTTTTCCGTGGTGAATGACAGGTCCGCCTGCATTCCGATCAGATGCTGCAAGTCCTTCCCGACCAGACGCACGCGCACGTCAAAGGCCAGGGCATTGTTCACCCGCTTGGGCTCCGGCAGGATGCGTTCAATCACGCCCTCAAACACCTCCCCGCGATAGGCCTCGACCGTCACCTCGACCTTCTTGTTCAACTTTTCATTCAATTGATCGGCGGCCCGCTCGGCGTACTGTTCGTCGGTCAATTTCGTCGAGGTCCCCGGCCGAGCGTACTCGGGAGCGATCTTGCGAATCGCGCCGATATCCGCTTCGTCGACCTGGGCCATGACGAGGACGGCCGTCGTGTCCACGAGCATCATGACGGGCGTTCCGCCGGTGAAGCTCTGCGTTCCGCTTTGGATCATCTCGCCTTCGCGAATTTGGATGCTATAGACCATGCCGGGGCTGCGGGCTCTGACGACTGTCTCGTCCAGCCGCAGTTTGGCCTCGTCAAGGAGTTTCTGGGCCGCCCGCGAGGCCGCTTCCGCTTGGACGACGTCCTGCTCGGCGTTTTTGAGCAAGATGGTCTCGTTGTTTTTCGCGGTCTTATAGTCGGCGTCGGCAAGGTCGAAATCGGATTGGGTTCTTACGTATTCCATGTCGTTGGCAAATCCCTTGTCCTTGTACTCCTTCATTTTGGCCCATTCAAAGGCGGCCCGATCGAGGCGCGCCCGGGCACGCTGCGTCTGCAACGGGAGTTCCAACTTCTGATTGCTGAGGGCGATCAGGGCCTTTTCATGGGCGGACCTCGCCCGATCCAAGTCCGCCTGTCGCGCCTCGACATTGCGTTTCTCATCCACGGGGTCCAACTCGATCAGCGTGTCGCCCACTTTGACCGGCTGGCCCTCCACGACGTGGATCTTGGAGACCTGCCCGCCGGCCTTGCTCTTGATCTGGATGAGCTTGTTGCCCTGCACCGTCCCCGTCGCCGTCACCGGGATAATGAGGGTGCCAAGCTTGGCCGGCTCCTTCTCGCCGTCCAGCCAGACGTTGCCGACGCGGATTTGCGTCACGGCGTAGATCAGCAGGACGATGGCGAAGCCGATTCCGACGCGAATCAACCACTTGCGTTGAATGCCCTTGACGAAGGTGGCTACGCCGCCGATCACCCGCTTCGGTTGAATGTCCTTGACGGTTGAAAGTAGGTCCATGATCGTGTTCGCAGAATGGACGAGGTTCTTACATCCCGGCGGGCGTGCGGCAAGCGCCGGGGTCACGGCATCCTTGCCTCGCAGGCCCATGGGCGAGGCATCGGGCCTCGCGCGGTTCACCGGGAATCTTAGGGCCGATACGGCCGGTATTCCAACCCGTAGACCTTTGCCACGGCCTCGTTGGTCACGTGACCCAGGTGGATGTCGACCCCCTCGGCCAGGCCCGGGTCCTCCGCCGTCGCCTTCTTATAGCCAAGGTTCGCCAACCGCAGGGCATAGGGCATCGTCGCATTGGTCAGCGCGTAGGTGCTCGTCCGCCCCACCGCGCCCGGCATGTTCGTCACGCCGTAGTGTACGACGCCGCTCACCCTATACGTCGGATCGGCGTGGGTCGTCGGGTGAATCGTCTCACAGCAGCCCCCTTGATCGACCCCCACGTCGACGATCACCGAGCCGGGCTTCATGAGTTTGAGATAGCTCTTGGGAATCAGCACGGGACACCGTGCCCCGGGGATCAGCACCGCACCAATGACGAGGTCTGCTCGGGCGACATAGTCGCGGATCATCGCCGCGTCGCTAAAGAGCAGTTGGACGTTGGCCGGCATCACGTCGGACAGATACCGCAGACGCTCCAGATTGACGTCCATCAGAACGACGTGCGCCCCCAGCCCCGCCGCGACCTTGGCCGCGTTGGTTCCCACGATGCCGGCTCCCAGGATAAGCACCGTCGCCGGCTCGACGCCGGGCACGCCGCCGAGCAGGATACCGCGCCCCATCATCGGTTTTTCAAGGTACTTCGCGCCCTCTTGGACGCTCATCTTCCCCGCCACTTCGCTCATCGGCGTCAACAAGGGCAGCCGACCCGCCTTATCCCGAACCGTCTCATAGGCGATGGCGATGCAGCGGCTTTTGATGATGCCCTCGGTCAGCCCTCGATCGGCCGCGAAATGAAAGTAGGTGAAGCAGACCTGACCCTCGTGGAGCATCTCACACTCGTCGCGCTGCGGCTCTTTGACCTTGATGATCATCTCCGCCTTGGCGAAGACTTCTTTCGCCGCGGCGATGATCGTCGCGCCCCCGGCTTCATACTCCGCGTTTGTAAAGCCGGAGCCGGCCCCTGCATCGTGCTCGATCAGGACCTTGTGACCGGCCTTCACCAGTTCAGCCGCGCCGGAGGGCATCAAGCCCACGCGATACTCGTCCGATTTGATCTCCTTCACGCAGCCGACGATCATGGTTCCTGA
>CAYMXF010000029.1:13128-14697 GCA_964393935.1 uncultured Planctomycetaceae bacterium | reverse complement strand
CACATGCCCAAGACACAGGCACGTACGAGATCGACAGCGACGCTGGAGGCCGGCATCTCGCGCGACCTCTTCGAGTCCGCCTTCGAGTCCCTGCCGATGTCGGTGCTCGTCTTCAACAAACGGTTGGAGGTCGTCCTACGCAATCGTGCCGCCAATGACCTGTTGCCCGGCGAACCCGACCTGTCCCGTGCGCTTGCACAACTGACCGTCGAGAGCCGCTATGAGGACTGGGCGGCCGAACTCCGCAAAGTGATCGACACCCAGCTTCCGCGCCGCATCGACGTTACCGTCCGGCGGGAGAGTCATGAGCCGGAAGTCTATCTTCACGTTCTGATCCACCCGCTCCGCGGAGCCGATACCGGTCCGACCATCGGCGGTCTGCTCCTCGCCGAGGACGTCACCGCGCACATCGGCATGGAGCGCCGATTGGCCGTCTCCGAGCGCCTCGCGGCGGTCGGCAAGCTCGCCGCGCGCGTCGCCCACGAACTCAACAATCCCCTCGACGGCATCCTTCGATATACCAACCTGGCGATCCGCCACGGCGGAGAGAACCCGGCGGATTCAAAACTCGCCCACTATCTCGAACAGGTCCGCTCCGGTCTCGTTCGCATGGGCGAGATCACGCGCGACCTGTTGGAGTTTTCCCGCAACACGCCCAGTTCCTTCGAGCAGGCGACCATCAACAAGATCGTCGAGGACGCCCTCAGCGCCATGGAAGGCCGGGCCCAGGAAGCCAAAATCACCATGATCTGTAACTTCCACCAGACGGACATGCCCGTCGTCCGGGGAAGCAACCTCTTCCAGATCTTCTGCAATCTGATCAAGAACGCGATCGAGGCCATGCCCAGCGGCGGGACGCTGACCCTCACGACCCAGCTCATCGAGCCCGACGTGATCGTGACGATCGAGGACACGGGCATTGGGCTGCCAGCCGACGCCGGGCGCATCTTCGAGCCGTTCTTCACGACCAAACCCGTCGGCCAAGGGACGGGCCTGGGCCTGGCGGTTTGCAAGGAACTGATTGAAAAATACTCCGGCACGATCACCGCCGAGCGCCGCCGGCCGAGCGGTACGAGCATGACCGTCCGCATCCCGATCCGTAGCTGCGCCGCCGTCCCGCTGGGCAAGCTCCGCGATCGTCCCGCCGAATCCGTGGCAAACACGGCCGGTGAACCACTGGCGCAGACCTCTGTCGTCGCACAGACAGGAGAAACTCCTCGTGACTGAAACTACTTCACCCGTCAAACCTTCCGTCGTCAGCTCTCGTAAGCCCGCATCACGGGCCGCCGCGCCGACCTCGCGCGGCCGCATCCTCCTCGTCGATGACGACCGGATCATCCTCGACTCGCTCGGCGAGTTCCTGCGGCTCGAAGACTACGAGGTCGACGCGGTCGAGTCCGTGCCCGCCGCCGTCGCCGCCTTGGGCAAGCAGGCGTATCACCTCGTCATCACCGACGTGAACATGCCCCAGGCCGACGGCTTTGAGCTGCTCCGCACGCTTCATGACCGCCACCCGGAAATCGTCAGCATCGTCATCACCGGCTATGGCACGATCGAATCCGCGGTCGA